>JAFGQK010000281.1 GCA_016935735.1 Spirochaetales bacterium
GTATTAAGAAGGGGCTTTTGTATATGATGCTTTTTCTGGTTTAAAATCTTTGTTAAAAAACAAGGACGGGGGAGTTAATAGCATAGGGAACAAGAATCCGTATAATGAGTGAAATACAGGTAATTTCATATGTACAGGTACTGAAAAAGAATCCGGGTTCTTGACATTAAGAGAATGATAATACTATAATCGATGCATTATAGAACGAAAGAGGTGCACATGAATACTCCATCTAACTATGAACCAGAGTATGTGGAAGGAAAATGGCAAAAAGAATGGGAAGAAAAAAAAAGATTCCACGTAAAATACGATAAAACAAAAAAAAAATACTATGTACTTATAGAATTTCCTTATCCTTCAGGTGATGGTCTCCATGTGGGGCACTTACGGCCTTATACAGCAATGGACATAATAACAAGGAAAAGGCGAAAAGAAGGATATAATGTGTTATTTCCTGTTGGGTGGGATGCCTTTGGACTTCCGACAGAAAATTATGCTATTAAAACACAGATACACCCCAGGGATGTAACAAAGAGAAATATCGCACGATTTAAAGCTCAATTAAAAAAGCTGGGATATTCTTTTGATTGGTCCAGGGAAATTAATACAACTTCACCAGCGTATTACAAATGGACACAGTGGATTTTTCTAAAATTATTTGAAAAGGGATTGGCATATAAAGATGAAACATATATAAATTGGTGTACGGATTGCAAGGTAGGACTGGCGAACGAAGAAGTGGTGAATGGTGTATGTGAAAGATGCAGCGGCAAAGTCATTCGCAGAATGAAAAAACAATGGATTTTGAAAATTACCGAGTATGCAGAACGATTAATCCAGGATTTGGAGATAGTTGATTTTATAGAACGTGCAAAAATCCAGCAGATCAACTGGATTGGTAAATCCACCGGGATGAATGTGGTATTTAAGACAGTACCGCATAACAAAGAAATACGGGTATTTACGACAAGACCTGATACCTTGTTTGGCGCAACGTATATGGTGTTAGCCCCGGAGCATCCTGTTATTAAAGAACTTTCAAATGAAATTGAGAATAAAGAAGAGATAGATGCATATATTAAAAAATCCATGGAAAAATCCGATTTTGAAAGGGTTGAACTTATAAAGGAAAAAACCGGTCTGGAAATTAAAGGGATTTCCGCCATTAATCCGGTAAATGGGGAAAAAATACCGGTCTGGATATCAGACTATGTTCTTATTACCTATGGAACCGGTGCAATCATGGCAGTTCCCGGTCATGATACCAGGGACTGGGAATTCGCAAAGAAATTCAACCTTCCTATTGTTGAAGTGGTAAAAGGAGGGGACATAGAAAAAGAAGCATATGTCGATATTGATGATGGAATAATGGTTAATTCCGGTTTTCTCAATGGCCTTAAAGCGGCAGATGCTATTGAAAGAATTTCCGATGATCTTGAAAAACAACACCTGGGGAAACGGGAAGTAAATTACAAATTAAGAGACTGGATTTTTTCACGGCAAAGATATTGGGGGGAGCCGATTCCCCTTGTTAATTGTGAGAAATGCGGGTGGGTGCCGGTACCGGAAGAGGACCTCCCGGTCTTACTCCCGGATATTGAGAATTTCAAACCCGGGATCGATAGTGAATCCCCTCTCATATCCATATCAGAATGGGTTAATATAACCTGCCCCAAATGTGGTAATAGGGCAAAAAGAGAAACTGATACAATGCCCCAATGGGCAGGATCATCCTGGTATTTTTTAAGATACACAGATCCGGACAATAATCAATGTCTTGCAGACAATGAAAAATTAAAATACTGGTTACCGGTAGATTGGTATAATGGGGGGATGGAGCATACAACCCTCCATTTGTTATACTCCAGGTTCTGGCATAAGTTTCTTTATGATGTGAAGGTTGTCCCCGTTCCCGAGCCATATCAAAAGAGAACATCACATGGGATGATTTTGGGTGAAAACAATGAAAAAATGTCAAAATCAAAAGGGAATGTCATTAATCCGGATGATATTGTAAATGAATTCGGGGCCGATGCAGTCCGGTTATACGAGATGTTTATCGGCGATTTTGAAAAGGAAGTCCCATGGTCCCAGAATGGGTTAAAAGGATGCAGAAAATATCTGGACAGGGTCTGGTCTTTAATCAATCTCTGTACCGGGGATACTGAAATTGATGCAGATATGGAATTGCTGTTAAATAAAACAATAAAAAAAGTGAGTGAGGATATAGAACGGCTTAAATTCAATACTGCTATTGCAAGTCTTATGACACTGGTAAATACATTCCATAAAAGGAATAAAGTAACCAGGAACGAAATGTCTATATTTTTACAGCTTCTTAATCCGTTTGCCCCGCATATAACAGAGGAATTATGGGAAATTCTTGATTTTAAAGGCTGTATTGAAGACCAATCATGGCCCCGGTGGGATGAAAATAAAATTCTCGAAAAAGAAGTAACAATCGCTATCCAGGTGAACGGAAAATTACGCGGGACGGTTTTAGTACCTCATGATGCATCACAGGAAGAAGCAGCACAATTGGTAAAACAAAACAAAAATGTAGAAAAATATATAAATGATAAAAAAATTGTAAAAGAAATTTATATCCCGGGAAAAATTTTCAATTTTGTTGTCAGGTAAATTATTATGAAAGGGAAAAAGCTGTAAACGCTTTATTTCCCACAGCATTTTTTATACTTTTTCCCGCTTCCGCACGGACAGGGGTCATTACGTCCCACTGTTTTTCCTGCCACAAAGGTCTTCGGGGTATTCAATAATATATCCAGGTCTGAAATATCCTCCGGTTCATCCGGTGTAAGTTCAATAATGTATTCCCAATCATTTTTTTTGAATTTGGCTTCCACTTCTTTATATCGTTCTTCGGTCTGGACATTCACCCTGGCGGGATTCTTTTTTGAACCTAATTTGGCCTTGACTTTGCCATCAAATACTCTTTCCATAGTCTTGCCCTTATCCTTTTTTCTTAAAGATTCATTAATTAATAGACTAACGTATAGGAGGGTTATATGCAACTACTTTTTTTGTAATTTGCCGTGAATGATCTGATATTGAATGAAATGAAAGATAATCTATTGCAACACACCGGGTTTCAATGTTATAACAACACTTGAACCGATGATAGAAAAAGAACAGGAAAAAATTGATGTGATACCAGACAGGCAGAGTAAAGGATTTTACTATTCAATATGATAGCAGGAAAAAGGACAAATAGTCAGGGCAATTGATGAGTACGTTTTGGTAAAATACTATTTTAGTAAGGAGAACAAACATGAAAGTTACCGTTATTTCTTATTCACTGACCGGAAACAATGAATCGTTAGCCACCAGTGTAGCCTCGGCATTTTCAGCCGAACATATCAGAATTACCGAATCCAAATCCAGGGCTATGGGGAAGATTGCTTTTGATATGCTGTTTAATCGAACGCCAAAGGTAAGTTCAACAGTGAATAATGTGGAATCTGATTGTATCGTGATCTTCGTAGGACCGGTTTGGATGGGTCAGGTAGCCTCACCTCTTCGATCCTGTTTTAACAGCCTTAAAACCCGCCTGAACCGGTATTTCTTTGTTTCAATAAGCGGGGGAGCCGATGGCCCGAATCCTAAACTTTCCTCTGAACTGATGAAAAGACTGGGGAAAAAACCCACAGCAATTATTGATCTGCATATCGCCGATCTCTTACCATCAGAACCGAAACCTACCCGGAATGACACATCTGCTTACCGTTTAAATAATGAAGATGTAAAAAACTTGACCAGTAAAATAGTAAAGGCTGTGCAGGAAGCCATAGTAAAGTAGAAATAAAATGAGAAAATGCAGGACATTGCACCTCACATATGGAAGTCTTTGCGAAAATATGAAAAGATACTTCTCCCTTTTTATACATGGAAGGAAAAAGGGTTATACGATACAGAAAAGGAAGTATCTAAATGGTTAAAAAAGTGAGATTTATTGAACCGGGGAATCGTTCCCCTTATAAGAAATCCATCAGAAATTTTTTTACGTATAACAGATCTATAAGGAACCCGTCAACAGGATTAATTACCCTGGCCACAATTGTTAAAAAAATAATTGATGATACGTTAATGTATAGCGAATCGATTTCAGAAATCAATTTTGAAGATATTTATGATTCAGATATTGTCGGTATTTCAATAAATACATATAACTCGTTAAGAGGATATGCTATAGCAAGAAAAATAAGAAAGAGGTCTCGTGCACTCATTATTTTTGGCGGAATGCATGCATCCCTGTATTATACGGAAGCCATGGAATATGGTGATTATGTTTTAACCGGCGATGGCGATGAATCAATTGTTGACTTTATTCATGCAGTAGACAATAATACGGCTATTGATTTCCCGGGCGTAATTTATAAAAAAAACGGCAACATCATAAATACAGGAAAAAGAAAGCAGCCGGAAAATATTGATACAATTCCGGACCGGGATCTTGTCTATAATTATTCCAGGCTGGCAAAAAGATATGATACCTTATGGCCCCAGGTCCATGCTTCAAGGGGGTGTATCCACAATTGTGCATATTGTGCCGTTATTCTTCATTTTGGCAGAAAAATAAGAAAAAGAACACCAGGGAATGTCGTTGCGGATATTAAAGAAGCTATTAATTTCCATAAAAGAAATGTTTTTCCACGGCTGAATACCGCTTTGTGGATTACCGATGATAATTTTGCCCAGGACAGGGAATGGGCGATAGCCGTATTAAAGGAAATGATACATCATAATATCAAGTATCATTTTTCCATCCAGGCCAGGTTTGAAATCGGCTTCGATAATGAAATTCTTGTATTAATGAAAAAGGCAGGATTTTTCGAAGTAAGCCTTGGAATCGAATTCCTGGATGATGATTCGTTCAAACAGTACAATAAAAAAAGCAGCTATTCGGAAATTGTCCGGTCAATAAAGAATATTCAGGATCATGGTATCGGTGTTCGCGGGCTTTTCATTGTCGGTTCGGATCATCATAATAAAGGAATTGGTGAAAAAATTGCACAATTTGTCATAGACAATAAAATTCATGGTGTTTTGATACAATCACTTTTTTTTACACCGGGAACACCGTTCTTCAACAGCCATAAAGATATTCTTATTCATCAGAACTGGGATAAATATGATGGAAATGTCGTACATTTCCCCAAAAAAATGAAACCGTATGAATTGCAGGAAGAAATAATATATGCAAGCAAAAAGATATATTCGATAAAAAGATTATTACATGCCGTTTTCCATTATAAATGGATTAAAAAGATTCTTTTTATTGGCGAATTTTTCTGGCATTGCAATATAAGAAGAGAGTTAAAAAAAGAACTGCCATATCTTAAAAATCAAACATCCCTGAAATTTAAGAATTTGGCGGGAGAGAGATGAATATGAAAACAAGAAAAGCAGGGTATCTTAATTATTGAACAGGCCCTGCTGCCTGCGAATCTCATAAAGCAGGATACCTGTTGCAACAGAAACATTAAGGGAATCCACATGCCCGCATGTTGGGATCATTACACACACATCGCATTTTTCCATTACAAGCCTTCGTATCCCTTTACCTTCACTTCCTACTACCAGTGCAATTTTTCCTTTCAGATCAATATGATTCACCGGGTTGCCATGAAGATCGGCTCCATACACCCAGAAACCCTTATCTTTAAGAAAATCTATAGCCCGGGAAAGATTCGGGACCGGTACCTGTATTATGTATGAAGATGCACCGGCCGAGGTCACGGATACTGTACGAGTATCCTTAGCGGATTTCCTGTCAGGGATAATGACAATATCTACCCCAAATTGATCTGCTGATCGTAAAATAGCTCCATAATTGTGAGGGTCTGTAATTCCATCCAGGATCAGGATAAGGGCATCTTCTTTTTCAAGAATCCTGTCATATGTTTTTAATTCCTTTTCTTTCTTTTCTTCCCGGATCTCACAGAGAAGAATAATTCCCCTGTGTTTTTTCCTGTCACAATAGTGATCAAGTTCTTTTTCGTTTACCCTCTTTACCGGAACATTTTTCTTTTTTGCCAGATCTTTCAGATACCCGCGTTTTCCTGTTTCCTCTGAAAAAAGCAGGACTCCTCCCTTTGTCCCTTTTTTAAGTTCTTCCTCTATTGAATGGTATCCATAGATATAGTTTTTCATATTTTTTATTTTGATTTGCTATAATCCTTTATCTTATCTACTTTCCCATCAAAATCCACATCTTTTTCAATCTTCTGAACGTATATGCCTTTATAAAGATATACCCAGACATCTATTTCGCCGTCATAATTCGTATCAATCTCTTCTTTTTCAAGCAACCCGTTTTGATAATAGTAAAAGGTATCCATCTTGCCGTCATAATTATGATCAAATTCTTCATAAAATGGTTTACCGTTTCTGAAATATTCTGATTTATAATCCACGATTCCATTATAGTTCCTGTCCAGCCAGGTAATGATTCTTTTCCCATCTTCACTTACCGTGCACCATTTATCCGGTTTTCCGTCTTTATTGGAATCCGCTTCGTATTCTAATCCGGCTCCCATACTGATAATCACGCAGAAGAACACAAAGAAAAAGAAAGCAGTTTTCATCGATGACCACCTTGTTAAAAAATTATAATTGAGGTTCAACTACTGTTGAACACTCCTCAACATTTGTTGAGGCACGATAGTAATTTATAAGGTACTTCTTTTCATGAAAAAAATACAGTATAAAGATCGACATGATAAAGGCAAAAGTGAAGCAGTACGGTTTTGTTTACGAACATATTCCATATTCAAAAAGCGTTTTTTTTTCGATTCTATTTACTTGTTCATCCTGCTGGTATCCGCTACACTCATAGTATGAAAGGTTGTCTGTTTCTATATGTATTATTCTCATTTCTGGTACTGGGTTGTGTAACACCACCGGAACCGCTCCGTGTCCGGTATGATGCAAAGCGGGATCTTTACCTTGTCGACTCGGGTGAAAAGAGGGGAGCTGTATTACGGGATGAACAAGGGACTATTATCCGGGAGGTATCGGACAAAGACAGGCTTATTGAACAATACAATAACAATCCGGGAATTCTTTCCGGGCTTCCACTGGAATTTGAGAATACGGGTTTTTTTGTCCGGCAGGAATATACGATCGCTTTTCTTTACTTTTCCGGGGTAAAAGAATTGAATAAAGGGAATTATAAAACTTCCCTGGATTTTTTTAAAAGAGCAGAAGAAAAGTACCCGGGTATTATCAAGTATTCCGATATCTCATTTCTTATGGGTTATTGCTCTGAACAACTGGGTGACCGGGAAAAAGCAAAAGAGTATTATGAACGATTTATAAATAAATCGGAGCAAAAATATTCCATGCGATTCAATGAGATTGACCGTATTAATGCAGATTTATACAGGAGTGAGCTTGATTATTCCCGCGGGTTTATCAATCCGGAACCTTTTGAGTTTGATGTATCGTTTACAAGAAACGAGACAGTAAAGTATTTTAACAACTATCATTACCCGGGTTATGCAGTGGGTCTGTATCCCGGCCTTAGTTCCCTGGGAATAACGATACTGCCCAATTTCATGAGAATCGAAGAAAGTTATGTATCCCTCGGGATGAGTTATACTTTTAACAGCTGGTTCGATGCAGGTGGAGCGATGAGCTTTCCTTTGCCATTTTCCTGTGAAATCCTTTCTGATTTCCAATTGTATAAAACAAACGACCGGCGGTTCGGAATCTCCCTGGAAACATTTCTTTTTTACCAGTACCATGAGAGCGCTGTAATAGATAATGAACAGGAAGAATTGGATCCCCCCCTTCATTATTATAATGCCGGTATAAAACCCGGAGCAGGGTTTTATATACTTCCGGATTTATATATTGGCGGATATTATTTGTATTATTTGTTTAATGAATATTACAGATTCAAATTCGAATCCTCCGGAACAAGGCTTGAGACCTGGCATACAAATTCATACAGGATATCTCTGCGATACCTTCCTTTTAAAATCGCGGACCTGGATGTCTCGTTCTGGAATAATGAATTGTATCTTGGCGCAAATGTCTATGTATATACCTATACCCTTTTTCTCGGCTATGCAATTCTTGAAAACAGGTTTGTGATAAGGCTGAATTCCCGGGATCTGATTGACTGATACAGTTAAATTCGGAATGTGTGGTTTTCTGCAATCCCGGAGATTTTATTGTCAAAAGGTATGATGTATTAATAAAAAAAAGAATTGATTTTATTCTAAAATAGAGTATAATCTTCTATTATTCCCTGCATGTGCAGGGAATAGAAAAGAGTGCCTATATCTTTTTTGAAGTTATGACACAACCCTATAGTTTGAATACAGGCGGATGGAACATGGTATTGAAGTCTTTTTTTAGCGAACGGCTTATTATTGAAACCGGGGATATTACACAAAAAAAGGTGGATGCAATTGTGAATGCAGCAAACTCATCCCTTCTGGGAGGGGGTGGGGTGGATGGTGCCATTCACCGGGCCGGCGGCCGAATTATTTTATCGGAATGTAAAAAAATCAGGGAAAATGCATATCCGGATGGTCTGCCAACAGGAAAGGCAATACACACCAGTGCGGGAAATCTTCCTGCAAAATATATCATTCATACGGTAGGTCCTGTCTGGTATGGGGGGAAAAGAGGGGAACCCGGGTTGTTAAGGAGCGCTTATGAAAATTCGTTGAAGATTGCAGGGGAATTAGGGGCAAAGAGTATCGCGTTTCCTGCTATTTCAACAGGCGTATTCGGGTATCCGAAGGAAGAGGCAGCCGGAATTGTATATAATATAATAGAAACTTTTATTAAAAAATACAAAATCCCGGAAAAGATATTCCTTGTTTTTTTTAACAAGTTAGACGCGGATATTTTTATTGAAAACACAGGTAATCCTGCATAAAAGAAGGATAGAACATTGATATTAAACTGGAAAGAGATTAATCTTGTCCTGGAAGAACTCGATCTTGAAGGTTCTCTTATTCAACAGGTATACCAGCCGGAACATCAGATTATTCTTTTTGAATTATATAAATCAGGGAACCAGTCTACTCTTCTTTTTTCACTCTCACCATCATCCTGCCGTATACATACAACAAAAAGGAAATATTCCAATCCTAAGAAACCCCAGAGATTTGTAAGCTTCTTAAGGGCCCATATCCGTGGCAGCCGTATTTGCGGGGCATATCAGCTTGAAGATAACCGCATCATTAAAATAAAGGTAAAAAAAGGAGACAAATTCCTTATCATATGGGCACGATTATGGGGAGGGGCTGCAAATATGATTGTTACGGATGAGCAGGGTAAGGTACTTGATGCCTGTTACAGGAGACCGGGAAGGGATGAGATTTCCAGGGGGCATTATAACCCGGAACAGGAAAATAACCGGAAAAAAGAAGATCCTTATAAATCCAGGGAGTATACCGTAAGGGATTTACCCGGGACCGGTACGTTTAATGAAAAAGTGGAAGCATATTTCCATGAAAAAGAAGATATCAATCATAAGCAAAAGCTCATACAATCTCTTACCCTTATATTAAAGGAAAAAGAAAATTTTTTTTCTACAGCTTTGGAAAAAACAGAGAAACAGAAGGATGATTATATAAACAGCCAGCGCTACAAGGAATTGGGTGATCTTCTAATGAGTTCCCTCCATGACCTGAAGAAAGGCGACAGGTGGCTTTCTGTTAAGGATTTTTATAATAATAATAAAAAAATTGAAATAGAGCTTAATCCGAATCTTTCACCCCGTGAGAATGCAGAAATCTATTATGAAAAATATAAAAACGCTAAATCCGGCCTTACCCGGCTTGAAAAGAACGAACAATATTATAGAAGAAGTTTAAAAGAAATTAAAAACAGGCAAAGGCTTTTGCATACATCAACGGATATTGCGACATTGATTACCCTTAAAAAGGCGTATCAAAGAAAAAATACACAAAAAACCGTTGCCAGAATCCCGGGGCTTCAATTCCGGTCCAAAGATTTTCTTATCATGATCGGGAGGACCGCTTTGGAGAACGATCTTCTTTTAAGAAAATATGTTCATGGGAATGATTACTGGTTTCATTCACGGGATTATCCCGGGAGTTATGTATTCGTAAAAGTGGTAAGAGAAAAATCCGTACCATTACAGGTAATGCTCGATGCAGGAAATCTTGCTCTTTTTTACAGTAAAGGGAAAGAATCCGGCCAGGGAGATGTATTCTATACACAGGTAAAATATTTACGAAGGGTAAAAAACGGAAAAAAGGGAAAGGTTATCCCGACACAGGAAAAAAACCTTTATATTGTTCTGGATTTAAAACGAATAGAAAACTTAAAAAATTCTTCTGGAGATTTGTTGAATTCCGGGACTTAATCAACAATAATGTAATTATGGGAAAAAAATCCCCGTCAGACGGTAAAATCAGGGAATCTATTGTTAATGGTATATTTTATCCCAAAGAGGAAAAAGAGCTTACCGACCTTATAAAAAATTTTATGAATAAAACAAAAACAGTACCCGGAGATGCTTTTGCCATTATTTCTCCTCATGCAGGATATTCATATGCAGGGAAGTTTATTGCCCAGGCTTTTAAAACAGCAATGAGAAGGCAGATTAAAAACATTGTGATTGTGGCACCCATACACAGCAGACCGGAACCCGGCATCTACCTTCCCGAGTCAAAATTCTTTCTCACTCCAATCGGATCAATCCCTGTAAATCAGGAACTTGTAGAAGACCTCCTGGCATGCAGTACAGGTATTTTAAACCAGGATATCCCCCATCTGGAGGAGCATTGTATCGAACTCCAGCTCCCCTTTGTCCGGTACCTGTTTCCTCATGCATCTATTGTCCCTATTCTTTTAGGGAATTCGTCTGAAAAGAATATCAAGCTTCTAAGCAATGCCCTTCAACTTACTTTTTCATCCTCATATACCCATACCCTTTTTATTGTAACATCTAATATGTCTGCATTTATTGAAAAAGAGGATGCAGACAGGGAGACAGATATTCTTCTACATCTGATTCTGAAGCATGATTGGAAAGGTATTATTGATAGTAAGGAAAAAGGTGAAATTAGTGCGTGCGGAACAGGGTGTATATCCGCACTGCTTTCTTTCAGTAATATTTCTTATGATGTGAAAGTTATTGACCGTGGAAGTTCCGGGGATATCGATACCAACAAGAAAAAAGTTGTAACGTATGCATCGATAGCTCTTTACATGAAAAACCAGGAAAGGAAAGAAAGGTGAATCTGACAGATAAAGATAAAAAAATATTGCTTATCCTGGCCCGTGCTTCCATTATGTCCCGTTTCCGGGAGGGTATTGAATTCCCGGAACCAACGCGTGTTCTTCTTACAGAATGCGGCGCTTTTGTTACCCTCCATAAAAAGGGAAAACTCAGAGGGTGTATTGGTTATGTCGTTGCGGTAAAACCTCTTTTTAATACGGTACAGGATGTGGCCAGATCCAGTGCTTTTTCCGATCCCAGGTTCCCGCCGGTTATGGAAAGCGAAATTCCTGACCTGGAGATTGAAATATCCGTGTTAACGCCCTTGAAAAGGATTACTTCCATTGATGAGATAGAGGTGGGCACTCATGGAATCGTGATTAAACGGGGATTTTCATCGGGCCTGCTTCTTCCCCAGGTAGCAGCCGAACAGGGGTGGGACAGGGATACATTCCTTACCCACACATGCTACAAAGCAGGACTTCCGGGTGATTGCTGGAAAAAATCCGATACCAGGATAGAAGTATTCAGTGCGATTGTATTTAATGAGAAAGATCCAGAGTTTAGAGATGAAGAGGAAGGGGGAAACTACGGATAAGCCCGGGGGCTCCGGGACGCGGATTATACCGCATGAATGCGGACGGATTGGTTGTTTGAAAAATGAAGGCTGTGAATAGTGTTACTGTTAACTTTTTATTCCTGAAAAAGCAAACGAATGAATAACCTTCCTGAAGATAAAAGTTGCCACTGGAATAAGGAAACTATAGGTACTATAAAATTTTAAAATTTCCATTGACTTTTACCATAAACAGTGGTACATTAAGCACAAAGCATATTGAAATTAATGAGTTGCCGCAGGAACAGAGCAGGATATTTCCTTCTCTTCTAAAAAGGCATGAAGAGGGATACATAACAATAATCTGAACCTATTCATTCAACGATAAAAACACTGAAAATATTGTTGCATAAATTTTATAAAAAAAGGATGGCCATGCAGGATGAAACAATTACTCTTTATACTGCTTTTCATGTTTATTGTACTTTTATTTTTAAATGCTGATGATTCCTATAAACCAGTAGCAAAAACTGATGCACCTGATTTCTGGTGGTATTATATTTCAGCTCGTTCGGATTCTAATGCAGATGCACAAAAAGCAATAAATACTATCATATTACCATCAGAATTAGAACCCGGTTTATATAAAACGTATTATTATTATTCAACAAGCAGTGATGATTTTATGGAAGTTGTTGATGGCCCGGGTGGACGAATTAAAGGTCCTCTTAATCAATATATATATCCGCATTATATTAATGCATTCTATAAAAGTGCACCCTGTACTTATCCTTTCAAGATACATGTTATAATAAATCCTTCTACCGAGGTTACTCCTGATAAAAAAGATCAGAAATGGATTATACCTGCAAAAATGAATATTATCATAAAAAAGAAAAATGATTCTATATATGATTTATCACATTATCATGCTAAATATACATTTAATTCAATTACATATAATTCACTTTCCAATATTGAATTTGACCTTGAACCTGACACTTATGCGATTTTTATTCCAGAAGATGGTCTTTATACATATTATGAAGAAAAATGTTCATTCAATCCATATACTTCATCTTATGAACCATGTACAAGATACGTTCATACTCATGTTTTTAATTATATAATATATCTTGTGATAGATAGAGCAGGACCCCAAAGACCCGAGGAACCATGGCTTGCAGAATCAGCATATCAATATAAAATTGAAAATAATTATTATACAAATGAATCAAATGGAATAGATAATAATATGGTATCATTTGAATGGTTCCCGGTTGCAGACAATGGAATTATTTTTAATTCCGCTGTTCCGGAGTATTGTTCCGGTACAGCCGGATATTATGTAAATATCTATAATTATAAAAATAACTCCTTGATAAAAACAGAAACAATTATTGATGATACAACAGATGAAAATTTTGACAATACGATCACACATATGATCTCCCTGGATGAAGGAGATTATTTTGTCCGAATACAAGCATATGATAAGTATGGGAATGATGGTCAAGAAAGTTTTCCTGGTAATCCTCCTTCCCGGTTCATCGTGGACAGAACAGCACCTGAAAAAGCAGTGAATGTACGGCTGCATCAACCTGTATCCGTAGCCGGGAAGGGAGTGTATGCTGCGCCGTCGTATACCCTGTTATGGGATAAATGCAACGACCTGCCTGAAGTCAATGCCGATACAGGAGGATATGAACTGTGTATACAAAACATATCCGCCGGGACAGAAGAAAATCTGACAGTGAATGTTTCCGGATTGATAGATTCGGAGAATCCGGCAAGATTCATGGAAAACCAGGCAAGCGGGGAATATACGGTAATGATCCAGGCATATGACAGGCTTTTCAACCGGGGGGAGTGGAGTGATCCCGTGTTCTTTTTTGTCGACGCATCACCTCCGGAGGCACCGGTTGCTGAAACATTCATTATAAACGACCCGTATGCAGTAAAAGAAATAAACTCAGATGAAGTGCGGTTCACTACCACCATGGAGGATACTGAGGTAAGCTTTACCCCGGCAGATGACGGACCGGAACCCTGGCAGAGCGGGGTACTGTCCTACACGGCTTTTGAGATAAAAAGTGGGAACCTGTTACAGCTTTCCGGGGAAAGAGTCGCCATAACGACTGAAACCATCACCCTTTCCTGCACGGATCTTGTATGCGGTGAAAATACGTTTATTATCCATGCGGTGGATGCGGTGGGAAACCAGGGGCCGGGAACAACAATTATTATAAACAAGACGGAACTCTCCCCGGTCACCTTTCCTTCCCCGTGTTATACATATGAGAATAATGAGTATTCCCTCCTCTGGAATGCACCGGCAACAATCCCGCAGGGTGCTTCCATTGTATTCTATAAGGTAATTATCAAGGGCATTACCGGTTCCACTCCGGCAGCAGACGATTTTGCAGTTGTCCCGGAGTTAACAGAAGAGCAGGCACCACTCACCGGAATCCCGCAGGGAGAAGAACAGGTTGCCTATGTGCAGGCCTCGGACACGCTGGGAAATACCAGCCTGGGGGTAAAAACTTTCCACCTCCCGCCCCTTACCATTGAACCGGGAGAACCGTATGAACTGCCGGATGATGAGTACTGGTGGAGCGGACTCCATGAGATCGAGGCGACCGTTATCGTACCGGAGGGGACGACTCTGACTGTTCTCCCGGGCGCAGAGGTGCGGGTGAAAGCCAACACCGGTATCCGGTTTATTATCCACGGGATACTGGCCATCCAGGGGACAGAAGCAAATCCCGTTTTATTCAACGCAGACCACCCGGGGTATACTGGATGGGAAGGGATCCATGTGACCGGGGAAGCGGACATACTGCACGGGGTGATCCGTCATGCGGTAAGAGGCATTACCGCTGCACCGGGATCTGCCATAACAATAGAAAACACCCGGTTCATCCACAACCGGGTAGGACTCCACTCGTACGGGGAAGCTCCCGTGGTAACCGGCACCCTGTTTGAAGACTGCCAGTGGTATGGAGTAAAGGAAGACGCATCATCCGAATACGGAGAAAAACGGCCGGTTCTTACCCGGTGCATTTTCAACCAGAACGGCTACGACTACTACCACGAACAAGACCGTGACATCACCATGGAAGAACTGAACCAGCTACCGGGAAACAGCGAAAACAGGAGGGAAGATTGATGAAAAAACACACATTTCTTTCTATTATA
>JAFGQK010000282.1 GCA_016935735.1 Spirochaetales bacterium
TATCCTGCGGATATAAGGTATATTCATGAGTTGCGGATAGCCTCTGTCGTTAGGTACTATTTTAGAACCACGTATTAGATTAAATTTATATAATTTATTACATTTCATATTTATAAGAGGAAAACAATACTATGGTAAAAGAAAAAATATTCTTATCTTATCATTTTGGTGAAAATGAATCTTTTATAACAAAAGTTTGTTATTATATTCGGAAACAAGGTTTTACAAATATTTATTTCTATAAAGATGCTCCTATCCCATTAGGTGTTCCAGAATGGAGGACTGAATTAAATTTAGAAATAACAAATTCTGATGCATTTTTTTTCTTTCAAGGAAAAAACGTTGGTAAAATGCAAGAAGATGAACTTAAAAAAGCCAAAGATATTGGAGTAAGAATTATTGTTTTGATTCGTTTATCAGGATCGATAAATAATGAAAATATTTCATCATTAGTAAGTAGAACAATTATATCTGATGATGCAGAACAAACTGATGAACAAGCTATAAAATGTGCAAAGGATTGTTTGCAACATTTAAATCATATCTGGTTACCTGAAGATGATATTCCAGAAGGATATCCATTCGATTATGAAAAAGCAATAATTGATGCATATATTAAAGATAGTATTAACATAAATCTCATTGGACAAGGATGTCCAACAATATGGCTGAAACAGCAATTGCATTAGATGCACGATGGTATCTAGATAATCCCGATTTTGGTTTTACAGATGCAGAGAAACATGAAGTTGAGAAATATCTTAATCTTGATTATTTCAATCATGTTTCATTAGATTTAGATGATATACAACTAAAAAAAATAAAGCAATATCTTGGTATAGATACTAGTATTCCTTATGATGAAGTAAAACCTTTGGATAAAATTGAAAAAAGCTTTTTACGTAAATACGCAAAACATTTAAGAACAAAAGGACAGACACCTGATTACTTAAGATCTGCTGGCTTGAAACTTGTTTCGAAAGTACTTCAATATTATATAAGAAATAATAAAAAGTATTTACCTGAATGCTATTGGGAAGGCTTCCGTGTTTTCATTAATGAGCCTCGCCATCTATTAAGAGCAGCGGATCCTACTAGTTCAGATATTTTATTTGGGCAACGACTGGGGACATTGGCTGTCGATGGAGCTATGGCAGGATATACAGATTTTATGATTAGTCAATGGTTAACGGAATATGTTCTAGTACCGCTTCGTTTAGTTATTTTAGGTAGAAAAAGGGTCCCGGAAAATGGTATTTTTTATAGATCAGCAATATCAAGCACCGGACAAGATGCCGATCTAATTTGAAATTGAAATATAATTTTTTAAGTGAAGATAGTTTTATAGAAATCCAAAACAGTACCTAACATATAGGAGTCTTTCCGAAACCATAACTTGCCGGCAAAGGTTTAAGCTTCCACTCATATTTATATGTACGACCTTTATCTTTTTTTACTATTGTTTCCAGAAGATTGCTTTGTTGAAAGCCTGCTTTAGACTACCAGGAAGTGAGGAAAAACGAAGATGTTTCTTAGGCCGCTTATGTACTCCTCCCATTAAAGCATATAATATAGTATAGAAAAAATGATTAATACTGGATTTTTATTAAGTAGTCTTGTGCTTTTTAGACGTTGAGAAAAGTACTTTATCATAAATACCAAAGTAAATTGTATTGCTATTGTTAGATAAATTTTGTGCAAAAAAAAAATCACCGGGAATTGCTGGTCTTTTTCCATTTCGTCTTGACAGTTATTATGTACTATGGTATCATTTTTGAAACTTTTAGTCAGGAATAATAATCAATTTCACAATTATCTGTTTTAATAACATCCACTTGAGTGGATGTATCATAACAACAAGGAGTTTACAATGAAATTGATGATAAAAATCACTATAATAGTATCTATATGCTTTTTATTTATGATGTGTACAAGTAAACCGGACAGTAAAACGGAAGATACGGCAACCGGTAAAACGCAAAGCGAACCTGTTAAAGAAGAAAGTGCCATTGCCTGGGGGGTTCAATTAGGAACAGAAAAACAGGATACAATAGAAGGGGTGATTGTAGATAAAGAGGATAATGTAGTTATCGCAGGAACAACATCCGGGGCAATCGGGGAGCGGAATATCGGAAATTCAGACGGATTTATTGTGAAATTCAGTAATAATGGGAAAGAAATCTATCGATTACAGATTGGAACCAATCTGGCAGATGATATAAAACGCATTATATGTGACCAGGACAATAATATCATCGTAGTGGGTTCAACAGACGGTACCCTTGGTGAATCCAGTTTTGGTGGAAAGGATATCTTTGTTTCCAAGTATACTACCAGTGGAAAACTCCTCTGGATCACCCAGTATGGGTCAGACAAGACTGATGCAGGAACAGCGATTACCTGTGACGAAAAAAATAATTACTATATAACAGGAATAACCGGGGGCAGGATAGGGAGTGTAACATTAGGGAATCAGGATGCGTTTTTAACAAAGATGGATTCGGAAGGTTCAATACTCTGGACTACCCAGATCGGGACGGCATATTATGATATGGGACGGGGTGTCACAACAGATAAAAACGGAAACGTGTATGTGGTAACCGGCTACTATCAGAGTAATATCGCATCAATCATCATTCTTTCGGGGAACGGAGAAATTATAAACCAGATAGATGTTCCGAATCAGAATTTTCTTGACATCTACGTGAATGATAGTGATGAAGTTTTTGTTGCCGGCTCCCTGAAGGGTGTATCTCAATTCATGAAATATGACAAAGACCTGAATCCAGTATGGGTGAAGAACTGGTCGCATGGAAACTGGACCGGTGAAAAAAAGATCATTCCATTACAGAACGGTCTCTATGCAACCAGCGGATGTATGAACTGGCCGGATTGCTATGGCTTTGTCCGGACATATGACAAAGAAGGCAATGTAAAAGATCTTGTAAAAATAAGACAATCATTTACCGGGGCAAAAACAACATGCGGCTACGAACTTGCCATAGACAGCAAGGGTGCCCTGTATCATGTGGGATTTACCCAGGAGGATCTATTTGGAGTAAATAACGGGAGTAATGACGGTTTTCTTGTAAAAGTTGTTTTATAAGCAGGATTTATAAGAAGGATGTTGCATTATATCGTAAGGGAATTCAAAAGACGGACAGGCAGGGTTTTATGCACAGTTTCCGGTTTCGCAGCCGGGGTATGCATTTTTACTGCCTGTTCTTTGCTTCTTTATAATAATAACAGCAGGTTGTGGAATATCCTTTCTGTTACAGGAACCCATTTTATTGCATATAGACCGGTCTGCTGCGAAATTCCCTATATCGACGATCCGGTACATGAAGGTTTTTTTGTCAATAACCTTCCGGTAAATCCTTTTCCCGTGGAAATCGTTCAGACAATAGCAAAAAATAAATTCGTAAAAGACACTGCTCCTTTTCTTCTGTTCCGGATAAAAACAAAAGATAAGAATGCATATGTCACTATCGGTGGCCTTCCTCCCGGGGAATCGGTATCCATTAAAAAAAATTGCTGTGCTTCTTCAGATATAATACAGGGCAGGTTTTTTTTGGAAAATGACCGGAATGCCGTTCTTATTGACGAAAGTTATGCAAAACTGACAGATTATAAGACGAATGATACCCTCATATTGCCCGATGCTGAATATAATATTATTGGTATGGTAAATACCGGCGTCAAACCCGTAAAAGCCGATATATATATGCCGTATGATACCGCGGAAGAATGCATTCGCTATTATACGAATTTCTCACTGAAAGGCCTGGCAAATATCGTTCTGGTTGAATCTGCAAATTCTTTCCTGCACAAAGCGGCAATAAAAGAGGTACAGGCCATTATCGGGGACGACGGTATTACTTCCACCTACGGATGTTACAAACCGGCATCTGATGCACTTGCTGTCAATAATATAATCATATCCGTACTGCTTTCTGCATTGCTTTTATTTCTGATGATCTTTACCGGCATAACATCTTACACATCACTTATCGAGCGGAAGAAAGATTTTGGAATTCTGTTTGCCCTTGGCTGGTCCAAAGGAAGGCTTATCGGTTTCACCATACTGGAAGGGTGCGTGCAAACCGTCGCAGGCTGTATCGCGGGTTTTACTATTTCATTAATTATTGTGATCATTCTTCCCGGTTGTTTTCTCCCTCTTGACAGGGTACGGATGAGTGATATTCCTTTTATTCCGGTTATTGCCCGGGCAGCTGGTTATACAATTCTTGCAGGTATTCTTGCCAGTGTTCTGCCGGGTTTACTCATCCTGCGGAAAACCCCGGGGGAAATTATCCGGGGGAAATAAGGAAACAAAAATGGTATTAAAAGTCCGTAATGTTTATAAGTCCTTTCACAGCAGGCACCATGAAAAAAAGGTTTTACAGAATATCAGTTTTACTGCACAATCCGGGAATCTCATATTGATTAATGGAAAAAGCGGTGCCGGCAAATCGGTGCTGCTGTCGCTCCTGGCAGGTATAGAAAAACCTGATTCCGGGAGTATCTATTTTAATGACTGCAACCTTCCTGAACTCTCCCAGAAACGATTGTCCCGTATCCGTGCTACCGGCATACGGCTGATATTCCAGAATCATAACCTAATTGAGTCATGGAATGTGCTTGAAAATATGATAGCCGGGAATATCAATAATAAAATGACCCGGAAAGAAAAAATCGACCTTGCGTTTCATTTATTAACACTGTTTGATATAAAAGAGTATCATAACTACACCCCTGCCCGGTTAAGTATGGGACAGCAGCTTCGCGTTACCATTGCCCGGGCATTAATGGTAAAACCGGAACTCCTCCTTGCAGATGAACCGACAGGCGAACTGGATAACGAAACAGGAGAACTTATTATTCAACATCTGACCAAACTCGCTCATACGGAAAAGTTAAGTGTCATCGTAACGAGTCACGGCCTTTTTCCGCAAAAGTCTGCAGATAAGGTATTTCTGTTGAAAAATACCGGATTAACAAGAGAATAATTACTTGTAAAAAGGATCTTTTTTGATAAAAATTGAACTATGAAGAAGAATGAATTTGATTATCTATCACTTTATAAAATCTATCTGGATTCAATAGAAAAAGTATCAGACCGGAGAGCTCAAATAAATCGATTTTATATTCTCTTGCATTCAGGATTACTGGCAATTCTTTCTACAATCATCACAATTATTTCAAATAAAGATTTAAATACTGTAGTTCTTCCTGCAACTCAATTATATCTATTAACCAAAGTAATGATAATCTCGGTAACAATACTTAGTATTTTCTTTTGTATTTTATGGTTTATTACATTATCTTCATATAAACAACTTAATGGCGGTAAATTCAGAGTTTTATTCAAAATTGAAGATAAAATGCCTTTCCCCAGTTTTAAAGAGGAATGGGAAGTTGAATTGGGAAAAAGCAGGAATTATACTCTGGAAATATTAAAAATTAAATCAATTAACGAAATGCCGCTATGCGGGGAAAATAAAATCATTATTGCACATGAACAGGATAAAAATATGTTCTTTATTCGATTTTTTTCGTTCCGGGGTGAAATTCTGAAATATCAGAATTTAGATTATTTACCGATAACAAAGGGAAAAGACAAAGGATATAAACAACTATTAAAATATATTAACCATGAAGACAGGTCAATAAAAAATCAAGACAGAATCATCGCATATTTACTCTCTGAAATCAATAAAACGAAGAACTATATTGAATTCACAAAAGTTGAGAAATTATTACCTGTTTTGATTGGGACAGTGTATCTTACCCTTGCTACAGTTACTTTTATTCTGTTTTTTTAACCCGGGAATTGAGGAATTCTGCTATTTCACTCAAATTGCCGAACACTTTTCCGCCATTTTTTGCTATTAATTCTTTTACAGCATTTAATGACTGTATCTGAGAAGATGTAAAACAGTAATTTCCATCCTTTTCCAGAAAACAGAATAATGTCTTTCCGGGCCTTTTATTTGAATCATCCACGGCTTCCGCGATTGAATAAACACCGGTCATCTGGGGAGTTATTACAAAAAGACAGAAATCAGCCTTTTCCTTTTCTATTTTTTCAATTTCTTGTTTTTTTTCATCCCAGTCTTGAGCGTTTTCCAGGATTGGATTAAAATAATCGATTTTTAGCAGAAGGATTAATTCATCACGCCATTTACTGTCATTACATGTTCCACCTAAAAAAACTTTCATATATCGTTGATTATATATTAATAATTGAATTATTCAAAGGATCTATTTTTATATTTTTGGTAAATCATCATTTTTCAAAGCCATGACCAGCGCTCAGAATCAGGCAGATCATTTTTTAAAGTATATATGGGAATAAAAAAATGTATTTAATAAAAACAGAAATTACAGAGAATAAAAGAGTTTATGCAAAATAAGGAAAGTCCCGATAGTTAAAAATAAATATGAACAACTCCCCGGGAATAATATTAATTATTAAACAAGAAAACGAAAGATGAATGAGGAGGTAAAAATGACTCTATTTCTGTCATATCACTTCAACAGGGAAATACCGGAGTATGAAACTGTTGTACAGCGGGTTGCTTTTTACCTGGAAAAACAAAAAGGCATTCAAATTTATTGTTATGCCGAAGATACCATGCATATAAAAAACCTGGGGAAAATACTCTGGAAACAAGCTGTCTATATTGCCGAAAAAACAAAAGATTACACTGTTGCCTTTTATAACGGGGAATGGGGTGTAACCCAGGGAGATGAAATAAAAGCTTGTTTTACGAGCGAGAGTGCTCATACCATACCGCCCAATCTTAGGTCAAATAAACCGCTATATTCACTAAGCACCTGAATAGTTCATTTATTGGGTTGTGGGCGAAGCCAACGTTATGATTAAGATAGGAGGACGGGCCGGGTTTGAAATCCTTGCTGACCTTGAATCCAATTTCCGGGACATCGATTTTCCGATTGAACTTGCCCTGCCCTGGAAATACATTGAATTATGGAAACCCCTTGCAGACCGGATTGAGACAATTATAGCCTTTTTTAAAAATTCTCTCTATTCATGCTCCGCAAGGACAGATCAGTGACCCTGAATTTCTGGAATGGGGCAGCCAAACACTGAATATCGCCACAGCCCTGAACGTAAAACATATTACGGTACATCCTGAAAACCGTAAGACGGACCGGGAAAACTCTGCTTTTTTAGCAAAAAAACAATTACGGCAGCTCGAACGGCAAGCTTCAATTCCAGGTATTTTTTCTGTAGAAACATTTGCCGGCAACAGGAGGATTTTCCGCATTCAAGAAATCATGGAACAAAAACTCTTAATGACCCTTGATACTGCACATATTCACGACCAGAATACTATTCTGGAAATCATCGACATTTACCATCATTTCATTCCGGTTGTACATCTTTCTGCAAAAAATGAAACCGGGCACCATCTGCCCCTGGACCAGGATTGTATCGAAGTTGCATCATTATTAAAAGTAAAAAACTGGCAGGGTACTATTATCCTCGAATACCTGCCCTGGCATCACTACCGTGTAGCGGACGATATTCAAGCCCTGGACCGTTTTCTTTTTCACGATGAACCTGTCACCATTATTCCACCGGATAATAAATATAAAGACCGCCCCGATTGCTGGGGATACTGCCCCTCACCGTACCGGTAAAAGGGATTATCATTTACAGTCAAAAATCTCCATATCGTTATCATTCAGAAAATATTACTGTTTGTGCTCGTATATTATATCTATATTCCCATCAACGAACCCAATACCTACAGCCGTTTTGTCTTTTAATTTTTTAGAAAATTCCCCGTATGATAAATAATTCCTGACAAGTCCAGTACAAAAGGAAAGTCCTTTTTGCCATTCCTGACCTGCGTTTTTTCTCGAAACTATAAATACATTTTCCCCTGATGAATAAACTTCTTTACATGCCCAATCTTCGTCATTTCTATCAAATGAGTCAGATCCTATAAGTTGGATATGAAAAGAACCTTTTCCTTCATATAAATTAAAGTTAAAAGCAACAACAGCATCGAATTTATTCTTTTTGAGTATCATATCAAGCCATTTTGAAAAATTTTTAACTATTTTATTTTCCATTCATTATTTCCTTTCTGAATGGTATTATTGTAAACGTATCATTAACCTTATACTCTCGTCAACCATTCATAATACTTTAATCATTCTATTAATCTTATTATATCATGACATATTATACTCAAGGACATATCTTCCAAATTCCTTGACAACAATACATACATTATAGCATAATTTACCCTGTGAATGCTTATAAGAACGCTTCATTTGCAGGGATTGTTATTTTTATTGGGGGAATAATCATCACCATTTACGGATTTTCCTTCCTGCTTAAGCAAAGCAACCTGGAGTCCAATGGAATTATTGTAAAAGGAACTGTTATTGATATTGCAGAAAAGGATTTTTACCGGTCTCCTATTGTACAGTTTACAACAAAAGAGAACCAGACATTTACCTTTAGAAGTGAACTGGATGTGAACCAGGACTTATTTCATTATGTTATCGGGCAGGAAGTTGATGTGATTTATCACAAAGATGACCCGTCCAACGCGAAGATTCATGCTTTCTGGGAAGGTAATGTGGCACAATTGTACCTGGGGATTCTTGGCATATTTTTGATGGTTTTCGGCTTTCTATTCAGAAGAGGGATGCTGAAGAAAGCCAAAAAGTATGAACAGCAATGATAAAGACAAGTGGTGCGGAAGAGAATGATGAAATTTAAGCCGATAAGTTGCTTTCTTTTTATTATCCTGGTTTTATCCTGCGGCAATTCCGGCAAAAGTGCAGGCAGTACTCATTTGAGTGAAAATGAAGGATTTGCAAACCCCGGGAATGCACGCAAGATTGAATTAAAAGATAACCATATAAAGTCATATATCAAAGTTGCGAAAACGCTTCATGAAACCTCTCCGGAATTGCTGGAACAGGTGCAGGCAGTGGTCCCGATAGATCTATCAGGTTATACAGATATTATTACAGCCAGTGGGTTTAAAAATCTCGAAGAATTCACAAATACCAGTTTGGTCATTTCCATATGCATGAATGTTATCATCCAGGCAGAGTATATGGATGAATTACAGGGAAAAACAAAAGAGGATTATATAAGCGAGTTTACGGAAGGTCTTGATGATGAGGATGAGTTTGACAGACATTTCCGGGAAGAGATGGAAAAAAAGATGGAAGAAACGCTGTCGGAATTGGAATCAGATGGATTAATTGGAAAAAACACCAGCTCGGAAATAACTTTTATTAAATTGTTAAAAGAAAAGGTGGGAGAAAATAATACGAAGATGGTTTTACGGTATCTGGATGAATTAAAAAGCATCTGGATACTGAAACAGTAACGATGGGAATGTTTGATATACTACTATTCAGAAAGTATGTTACATAACCTATTGAACATTCAGCATCCGGTATAGTATTTTTTTAACTTAAAAGAAAATAAATTATTACCCTGTATTCTTTTTCCAGCAGACAAATATGTCATCCGTAGAAGAGGTCGCGGCTTTTATTACAGCATCATTATCAAATCCTGGCATTTTTTGTACCCTGGAGAGAAAGTTCTCGTCCGGGCCTTCGGAAGGAACAATCGTTATGCTGGAGTTACTTTCGAGTAACCAGAAAAAGTCAGGGTAAAGAGGGCCTCTGGATGTCGTTATAATACTGATTTCAACTGTGTGTTCAAGCATTTTTTCAGGATTTTCGAAAAAGCTTATGAATTTTTTATGATCATTGAGAAGGTGATAGACATACCCAAGTTGATGCCATGCTTTAAAAAAAGATTTATCATGTTCAATTAACTCTTTAAAACATTCAACGGCCTTCCCGTATTCAGTTAATGTTACATAAACGTTTCCGATCCTGAGCCACATTTCTTTGTTTTCATTATTCAACATGTGTTTGCTTTTATACGATTCGACTGTTGTTCGAAGGCATATCCATGACATGTTATCTTTCGGATCGAGCTCAATTGCCTTTTCGTAATGCTCGATGGCCTCCAGGTGGTTGCCTAAAAAGTAATAGTCGTTGCCCGTGTTCTTCCATGCAGACTGATTTGCCGGATCGCATTCGATAGCCTTCAGGTGGCATTCCAGTGCTTTCCCATGTTCATTTAATTTCGAGTAACAGAATCCCATATTGTTCCAGGCAAAGCTGAAATCCGGCTCGATTTCTATTGCTTTTTTATAGTATTCAATAGCCTTCGGGTAGTCGCCGTATTCTTCATCATCAATAAAGGGATCAGAGATATCGAGGTACTTGTTTCCGAGATTATAGTAGGCTTCATGGTTTTTCGGATCTGCCTTTATCGCTTTCTCATAGCATTCAACTGCCTTTTCATCATGATAAAGATTATCATAACAAAAGCCTAAATGAAACCAGACCCCATTAAAATCCGGATCAAGCCCTGTTACTTTTTCAAAATCATTAATGGCTTCATTGTATTTACCTTCCTGTAATAATGTAATACCTTTATTGAATAATTCCTGTGCAGTATGGTTCTTTTTATTTTCCGGCATTTTCTGTCCAGGGACATTCGCCCTCTTTTCAATTATATATTTTTTTGACATTTATTCAAATAAAATCCCTGTTCATTGGATGTACTATGATGCACAAAAAAGCAGTGATTCCACTCTGGTTTTTTACTTTATTGTTTACTACTGTGCAAAAACAATGATATATTATAATATAATATATGTTTAGAATGAAATTGATAGCCAGAGAAGACAAGAATCATTCTGAAATACTTCAAAAATATGATATATTTTTCTGTCGAGGACGGGGATATAAAAACAAATTTATCAGCTCTGCATATAAGAGTTATATTAGTATGCATCCCTTTCATTCTTATAATGATATTGTTGTCAATTCGGATATTGAATTACACCAGCAGGATCAGGAATTAATTGTATCTATATATTATCATGAAACAAACTCTTCTGATACTATAATTAATAAAAATACGGATTATTATAAGAGTACAGATTACGGAAGGAACTGGGCTAAGATTGAAATTGATTCGGTTCAATTATCCTGTCATACTCTGATCTATTCTTTCCATTTATAATAGTTTTTTTTATTTTCGGAATAGCTTTGGGTTTATTAGAAAACCGGATCACACTCCTTTTTATTTCCTTTTATCAGTCTTATGTACGGAGATTTTTCTGAAAAGCCGGATACATTATTTTTTTTTGAATACCTCCAATAATATACATTTAGAATTTTCTTATCCTGTATGTGTGAATTAAAGGAGTAACTCAATAAGAGTATATACAGTTCCCCTCTTACTATCTTCCAGTCTTTGTACTTCAGCATTTTTCTTGATAATGTCTGCTATTATATTCTGAAATACCTCATCATTTTCTTCAGGATACTTATTTTTTAATTTTAAAGACCATTCCTTAATGGTAAGTCCATGATAAGCATTATGAAGAAAATGCATGGCACTTATTTTTATTTTTTTTACCAGTTGTTTTCTTTTTATTTTCCCGATTACCGCAGTTATTTCATTCTGAATATGTTCCGGGACATCAGACAGACCCGGACCATTCTTCAAGAAATCATCAATACTCTGCGAAGAATGAAATCCATACGCATAACCGGGACAGCCTTCTGACCACCATTCAATCCGGTTATTTTTTATATTTGCTCCATTCACTCTCTCGTAATTCTTTGATTTTTTATGCCCCCATATCCATTCCTTTTTCAGTCGTGCTGTGTTATATTCATTTTCCATATCAGTTTAATTATTAAATTGATATATTGGAATGTCAAGAAGATAAACTATCAAAAATATTTTTACTTTCTATTAGTATTAAAGCAGGAAACCCCAATTCTTCGTATCAATAAATTTTTTCTTAAAAATATTGACAAAATATTAATTAGTGATTATATTGACTAATAGAACGATTTGGTCGAGAAATCTGTTCTGGAGTAAAACCGTATGGAAAAGGACATAAAAGAGCTGATAATAGATTCTGCCAGGAAAATATTTGCCCGGTTCGGGTTTAAAAAAACAACGGTAGATGAAATTGCAAACTCTATCCATAAAGGGAAAAGTTCCATTTATCACTATTTTAAAAGCAAAGAAGAAATTTTTAAAGATGTTATAAAAAAGGAATATGCTTATTTGAAAGAAAGAATAGATGAAGCTCTGAATACCCTCTTATATACCGGAAGTACGGTATTTCGATAAAGTCAATGAGATATTCCCGAAACAGGAATTCTTTATAATAGGACTCATTACCGATAATATCTTTACCAGTAAGTGTAGAGGCAAATTAGATACGTTAACAAATCAATTTAAAACCCTTGAAGGCGTCGGGCAGGTAATAGGTCCTACAAATGTGAAAATTATTGAAGGTTCTGAAGAGGGAATTGAAGTATCTCCTATCCTGGAAAAGATACCGGAATCAGACAATGAAATTAAAGAATATAGAATGAGGATTACCACAAACCGTCTTTATAAAGATACCTTTATTTCCAGGGATCAAAAAGCCGCCATTATACTCATACAAATTGAAGAAAGCGAAAAAAGGGAAAACATACTTAAACAAATAAAGGCCATTATAGATCAAAACAAGGAAGATCATGAACAATACAGAATTGCAGGCAAAGCCGCAACATTGACAGAAGTTAAAAACATTATTACAAAGGATTTACTATTTCTTTCTCCGATTGTAGTGTTTGTTATCCTGTTTGTTTTATTCTTAAGTTTCAGGAATCTAAGAGGTGTCCTGTTACCGATCCTTACTGTTATAATCAGTGTTATATGGACTCTTGGAATCATGTCTATTTTAAAAATACCATTATCAATTATGACAACGGTTGTTCCAACAATTCTCATTGCCATTGGTTCAGCATATGGTATCCATATTATTAACAGATATATTCATGAAATAAAAAACAGGGAAGACAAAAAACATACAATAACAGAAACAATAAAACACACAGCGTTGGCTACGCCCACAACCCAAATCAAGAGAAGCAGGAAATAATTTATACCTGTAATTACATCAGATCCAGGAAGGA
>JAFGQK010000283.1 GCA_016935735.1 Spirochaetales bacterium
GATAAACGTTGGCCGCCAGGTTAATGAGACCAGTATAATAAAAAGAACCTGGATAGCTTGTTAATTGGGTTGTGGGCTTAAGCCTTCATTATGATTTAAGTAGTGTATAATATTATTAGAAATATAAAGTAAAGTTAAAAGAAATTTATTAGCAGGAGAATTAAAAAATGGAAAAACAAATGAAAAACTCATTGGGTCTTTTTCCGTTAAAATCTTCTAAAATCAGTTTTATAGGTATTGCCTTTCTTTTTCTTCTCCCATTCATGCTATGGGGCCAGATTATTGGTGACAGTAATACAGATTATATTGTAGATATCGTAGATGCCCTTCTTATTGCCCAGTACTATGTTGGATTAACCCCATCGAATTTTGCACTGGATTATGTTGATGTAAATACCGATAGTACGATTGATATTGTGGATGCATTGTTGATTGCTCAATTGTACGTAGGACTCATAACCGAATTACCAGGTGCTAAAAGAGTTATGGATATTTTAGTTTCCCAGGCAAAACAAATGATGGAAAATGGCATAGACATTTTTACCCTGGATGTACGGGTATCCCCGGAATTCGATGAAAGCCATATTGACGGCGCTATCAACATGTCCTGGTCCAATGGTTATTTGTATAATAATCATGATAAATTGCCCAATACTCCGATTATTGTTTATTGCCAGGATGGGAGTATGAGTATAGATGCAGCGTGGTTTCTTGTGGATAATAATCATATAAATATTTTTAACATGGTTGGGGGATATGAGGAATGGCTTAAAATTTATCCACAGGATCCGATAGGAATTTTTCTCTGGATCGAAGCAGAAAGCGGCGCTGTTTATTCTCCCCAGATTCTGAAAAGCGATAGTTATGCTGATAATTCGCCAGATGATACTGCATCCCAGGAAATTTACTTTGAGGTAGGTGAAGGGAATAATGCAACAGGAAGCGCCCCGTCGAATGGTCACATGATCTATAATTTCGGTGTTTCCAAGGAAGGAAATTACCGTGCCTGGGCCAGGGTAAAAACCCCAAATTCGAGTGATGATTCCTTCTGGGTGAAAATGGATTCCGGCGGGTGGAGTAAATGGGATAATATCGGTCCCTGTTCTGAATGGTCTTGGGAAATAGCCGGTGATTATATACTTTCTTCCGGGACCCATACCATCACCTTTGCTTATTGTGAGGATGGAGCAAAATTCGACAAACTCCTCATTACGAGTGACTTTGCTTATATCCCTGTAGGATTAGGAGAATCCGAGCCCATATCCGGGGAAATAAATCCATTTCATACAGACCAGGTTGTGGACATACATGGGAATCTCCAGGTAATCGGGACAAATCTTTGCAATCAATCAGGCACCCAGGTTCAGCTTAAAGGAGTGAATACCCATGGACCACAATGGTATCCTGTTGCAATTAATCAAACTATTCCCAACCTTGCAGAAACCTGGGGTATCAGTATTGTACGTCTTGCAATGTATGTAGAGGATTTTAAAAATGGTGATTTCTGGAACGGGTATCTGGCGCATAAGGATGAAATAAAAAAGAAAATATGTGATATGGCAGACGACGCGATAGATGCCGGGATATATGTTATCATCGACTGGCATATCCATAATAATCCGAGTAATTTTACCCAGGATGCAAAGGATTTCTTTGCGGAAATGTCACAGAGATTCGGCGGTTATTCCCATGTTCTTTTTGAAATTTGTAATGAACCGGAATATACGGATTGGCCTGTAATAAAATCTTATGCACAGCAGGTTATCCCGGTGATCCGGGATAATGATCCGGATTCTTATGAAAATATCATTATCGTGGGAACCCCCAACTGGAGTCAGTACCTGGATGTCGCGGCAGACAGCCCTCTTACCGGTTTCAGCAATATCATGTATGCCCTTCATTTTTATGCAGCATCCCATAAACAGGAATACCGTGATAGAGTGCAATATGCCCTGAATAAAAATATTCCTGTTATTGCAACCGAGTGGAGTGCCTGTGATTATGATGTAAGTTTCAATGACTTTACCGAAGGACAGACCTGGTTGAACTTCCTCAACTCCAACAAAATAAGCTGGATTAACTGGTCATTCTGTAACAGGGATGATGCTTCTGCCATATTGAAACCGGGTGTTTCCATAGCAGGTCCGTGGGCGGATTCGAACCTGACTTCTGCCGGCTCATGGGTAAAGCAGAGGATAAGGGAATAATATCAATTTTTCCCGTGTTCCCGGTTTAAGATCAGTATAATAAATGCAATCCCATAACATATCCCCCCGGTTGTAAAGAGGACATGGATTCCAAAAGCCATGGAGAGTGGAACCGAAATAATGGATGCTATCACGGAAGTACACCCGTTTGCAGCCCAGCTATATGCCCTTTCTGCAGGACCGGATAAAATCCTTCTCATTCCGGAAGGAAACGGAATCCCGGTAAGAAAGGAGAGTGGAAACATCACCATTCCCATAAAAATAAACCGTATTATGGAAGGCAATTTAAGAAGCAGATGAACAAGCTGGTTCATGCTTATAAAGAGAATAAAAAGAAGAGAAAGCATAATAATAAAGAGAAAGCGTAGTGTATGAACATGAACCCTGGAAGAAAAATAGCCGCCAATTCCGGAAAAAACAAGGATAAGACAAAGGACAAAACTGAAACTTGTAACAGGATCCCCAATTAAAAGGGTAAATTCCTGTATAAAAGCTACTTCCAGAAACATAAAACCTGCTCCAATAGCAAGAAAATAAGTGATTTTTGTTTTAAACGAGGTCGATTTATTCTCTTTCCCCACCGGTATCAAAATAACAGGGAGAATAAGGATAAGCAGGGTTACCAGGAAAGCAACAACCAGAACAACCCAGACAATAATTTCACCGGAAAGAATGAGTGTATAGAACCGTTCCCCGGTACTTTTAAAGAATTCATGCAGTTTTCCCCATTTTAAATAGCTATTATGATATGGCCTTTCATCTTTCTGTGGAATGATATCAAGATAATAGCCGGATGCTGTCTGAACAGGATCATTGCTTTTTATGAGTTTTTGTATTTCATTATAATGGTAAGGCTCAGGTGATTGAACAAACCGTTCAGTTTCTGACCGGATAATGCCATAGTAATAGAGGAGATCAAAACCCCGTGCAGCACAGAATTCCTTTATCCTGGAAAGGTTTTCCCCTTCAAATGGTGTCCTGGATAAAAGAAGGGTATAGATATCCCAGTGTTTTATCATCACGATATTTTTTAAAGGAGTAATAAATCCTTTATCCTTTAATGCTGTCAGGGCGGATAAAAAGATTCGCAATGAATCCGAGGGGGGAAGGAGGAGCTTTCTCGATATAATAAGAACCCCTTTGTCTGTTAAAATATCGATATACCCGGACATTGCTTCTACTGTATAGAGGTATTCAGAAGATAAACTGGCCATGCCGGGAATAGAGGAACCCCAGTTTTCTATCTGAATAATGTCAAATAAAGATCTGGTTTCACTTATATATTCCCTGTGGCTTTTATTAAGAACAGTAATGCGGTCGCTTCTATATGCTTCATTTATATACTGTGCAATAACCGGATGTTCTTCACAAAGGATAATATGTGAAGCGCCGGAAAACAGGGACAGAGGTAATGCCGTACCCCCGCCTTTCTGCAAGAGAAGAACATTCTCCGGTGATTCATGAAGGACATATCCTGCATAGGGAAGGGTATATGCAGGTATATCCGGCGGATTATCAGGGTCAATGGAATAGAGGGTGACCTGCATATCCGCATCTTTTATTAATGCAGACTGCTCCGGGAGCCCGGATGTATATTTCAGACTGAGTCCCGGAACATAACGGATATATGGAGAGGAAACGACATCAACCTTTCCCTGTATAATATGATAAGACTTTACCACCTTTGATGCCGGGAGCTGCAATAGCTGGGGCAGGGTTTTGTAGGGTGATAGCGAAACGCGGATTACAGGGTTGTCTTTAATAAAAAAGGTTAAAACAACAAGGCACATGATGCATAATGTCCATACTGCCCGTTTCCACATCTTTGTAAAGGAAGCTGGAAGAAGGAAAAGCGGGACAAGAGCTGCAACCAGAATACTTCCCCCGATATCCAGAACCGGAATTCCGGGGAATGGACTTATTGCCCCAAGAGTAGAACCTGTCATAGAGATAAAATAGATTATTCCCGCTTTCCCCGGATACACTGAATATGCCAGGGCAGAGAGTAAGCCGGAGAAAAAAAAGGGTAATGAGAGAAGAATAAAGGAAAACAGGACATACCATATCTGTAGATATTCAAAAGGAATCCGGAAGTAATCAATAGGAATTAAATTCACGATTACATATGAACCTGCTACGGATACGGAAAAAAGGATGATGATACGGGATATCCATTTTTTCCCGGAAAATACATCGATCTGTTCCTTTTTCTTGAGGGTAAGGAGATTTAAAAAAACACCGCTTGCTGCAAATCCGAAAAGTGCGATGCTTAAGACCATAAAAGAGAGGTGATTCCACTGTGCAATAGAGAAAAAGCGTGTTAAGAGTATTTCATAAAAAAGTGAAGAAAGGGAAAGAAAGAAGACACCTCCAAGCAGCATTATTGATCCTTTTTTTCCATGGCTGTACCTGTCATCGGGACAAAAAGAACACCACATATCCGGTTGATGGTATACTCCTCCCCATTTTTTGTAATAAGCACAAGCTCCTGGAAACTGAACGGGTTACCTAAAGGCAGGATCATTCTTCCGCCGTCTTTAAGCTGGTTAAAAAGAGGGATGGGGATGTGATTCACTGCCGCAGTAATCATAATACAGTCGAATGGTGCGTATTCTTCCCAGCCGAAATAACCATCTCCATACAGAGTTTTGATATTTGTAGATCCGATTGCTGCAAGGGTTTCGGTGGCTTTCTTATACAGTAATTCTTTTATTTCGATTGTATACACATTCTTTACAATCATCGCCAGGATAGCGGCCTGGTAGCCGGAGCCTGTACCGATTTCAAGAACACAATCATTTTCCGTGAGTTTCAAGGCTTCTGTCATAAGAGCCACAACATAAGGTTGTGAGATAGTCTGTCCTTCCCCGATTGGGACCGGATGATCTTCATACGCCTGACTTCGGACATTCACCGGCATAAATAGATGACGCGGAACAATACTCATAGCCTCAAGTACTCCCGGATCTTTTATGCCCCGTGTTTGAATCTGACTGTTCACCATCTTTTCTCTTGATTTTTTATAATCCGAACCCTCCTGTTCACCCTCGGAATGAAGGAATAATGGAGGAAAGAGGAAAAGGATAAAAAAAATAGAAAGTATTGTTTTCATAAAAGCCCCCTTTATGTTTACATTATTTATTCAGAATTTTTATCCTGACTACATAATCAAGTATATTCATAAACTGTATTTACTATTATATAGAATTTTATAGGGCTTAAAAGGCATTCCTTAAGAAAATGTTGATTATTTGTTTGTCCACAAGTATCCATATGGACGAAATACTTATCATGTTCATGTATACTATAGATAAAAGAAAGGAGAAACGGAAGATGAAAAAATTATTCATTACATCCGGCATTTTAATCATGGTTTTTTTATTACCGTGGACAGGTTTTTCCCAGGGATCGGAAAAGACGATCGGGCCAATTACTATTGCCCAGTCTGTTTTTATCATCGATTACCCCCAGGATACGATACAATTCACCCTGGTTGCAGCCCCGTCCGATGAAACTCACGATATACGGATATATTTTGATTCTATAGGGTGGCTTGATGGAGAAATCTATCATAAAATAAATGGGGGTGAATCAAAAGAAATCACCGTTACCCTCTCCTGGCCATACCTGTCCCCGGGAGAAATACGGCAGGATTATATTAAAATCCAGGTGGATCCGGACGAGAAACCACAGGACAGGATAATCGATGAACAGGCATTCTCTGTTACGGGAATAAAGCCGGGTACATTGAATCAGGAACATCTTGGTATTATAAGAGATGGGTTCCCGAGTATTGAAGTGTATTTCCGGCAGATATCACCGGAGGAAGGGGATTCACTGTTAAACAGGGGGGATGCGGATTTTTATTATGATACCGGTTCGGTTATAGAGATTAATGCATCGCGTCCTGTACCAACACCATGCGGTATAGACTGTCCCCAAATTCAGTTTAACGGGTTTACCGGCGATGTCGAGATGGTGTCTCAATTTATCTGTAATGTGACAATGGATACGGAAAAAGAGGTAACTGTTGTGTACGTATTGACAGAAGGGAATCCATCCCCTTCTCCCTCCCCATTCCCGGAAGTAAAAGGAGATGTGAATGAGGATGGGAGCGTGGATATTATTGATGCACTTCTGGTTGCACAATATTATGTCGGGTTGTCTGTTACCATTAATACGGAAGCAGCGGATGCAGATTGCTCCGGTACTATTAACATAATCGATGCATTACTCATTGCGCAATTCTATGTGGGTTCAATAACCGAATTCTGTTCATAATTATTGGGTTACATAAAGGAATTTTGATACGAATACCGGATTCCCGTTTATACGATAATCCGGTGTGCTTTTTTACTCTTCTTTTATATATCTCTTTTTTTTATTGACTTTTCGGTTTTCAAATATAAAAATATCAATGGCAGCGGCTTTATGCAGCATAAATAATGTACTGTTGTAATTATAGTAAGGAGAGTATGAATGAACAGAACTATCCCTTTTGTATTCCTTATGCTTTTTATTCTGTGTTTTGCAGGATGTAAAGGAGAAACAGGAAAAGTGACAATGAAGGAATTTCTTATCGATGAATTATGGGATATGGAAACAGAAGCATTGAATACAATAAAAGAACTGGACGGGATTAATGTTGATAAACAGCTATTTACCCCTGTGTGTAAAAAGACTCTGGAGGTAATAAATAAAGTAAAGAACAAACTCAACAACTATGCAAAGGCAGAAAAAGATATAAAGGATTTTTACACTGAACACATTGAATATGGTGACTTTTTTATAAAAACAGTTGCTTCTATGGAAGAAAACCAGGATTGCACCGCTATCAGTGATATTGTCAACAAATGGAACAACCTCCTTACAAAAAGAAACCAGGCAATACCGGCTATAATAGAGGGAATTGATATTAATGATAAAAGTGAGAGTGATTATATTGAACACTATATCAAAAGCATATATATGAATAATTATGATGATAATTTTACCGCTGTTATTTTAAATAATAATTCAGGTTATCCCGATTCTGTCCCCCTGCTTTATGCCCTGGCAGAATCATTTCATTATGAATCAGCGGAAAAATGCGAATATGATGCACTCACAAAACTCGAGGAATCAACGGAACTTTCCGTCACCATACAGGATTGGATTCAAAAACGCCTTCATTACCTGGATTTATATAAAAATTGCGGCACCCCGGGATTCTGGACAGAGGATAAGATAAAGCTGGAAAGAGGGCTTATTGCATCCCGGATTAAAACCGGGGGTAATATCCATAACTGGTTTACCACCTGTTATGAAAAAGAAGAGTATGTGCTGGCAGAAAACCTTGCACAGGTATTTGCAGATAAAAAAGAAATTATCACCAGGGACGGCAAAATAATTTCAGGTGCAGAATATATGAAAAGCCGTGATTATGAGCATTTTACTTCATTATCTTTCATCATGAAAGCATTAAAAGATTTTGCAGAAGCATTCGTGGCAAGGGATTTATTGAAAATTGCAGAATATATAATAAAAACTGTTGGTATAAATGATTTCCCGGATTATCCCGATATACATTATTATAATAAGGAAACTATAACTGAATATACAGATGATTTATTCGACTATATTGATAGCTGGTATTATGAAGAAGCAGCATACAAAATTGACGGATATGAGAGAAAAATAAGGATTGCATACAAGAATTCTTTTCATCCAGACAGAAATGTTGAAGTAGTTTGTTCTTTTGATTATGAAAATATGAAAATCGCTATTTCCTCTATAGATACGTACCGCACCTTCATGCCGGATTATGGTGATTATGGTTATGATTACAATTATGATTTTTACTATGGTGACTATTATGGCTATGATGAATATGGGTATGAAGGAACTCCTTTTATTTCCAACCTGTCTGATGAGGAATTATCTGAAAGATTGGAAGAATTCGCTTTAGCATTCGTGAGAGGGGATAATGAGACAATCGAAAGATTTATCCTGTACAGCTACCCTTCTATCGATGACCAGGATTTTGATGGCCTTCATGGATCGGAGACAGTGTTTCATTACCTTGATGAACTGTATAAGGTCATAGATACTCATTCCTGCAATAAATGGGACTATGAAATCGATGATGATTTTCACGATGATTTTTCAGTGTGGATATCGATTGTGTATTACTGCGAATCCACAGATAAAAATATTAAGATAACCTGTTCCTTCTACACAGAACAGTCAGATGTTATATTAGATTCGATTAAAACAGTCCGTTTTGGGGATTCTGAATAGGAATTTAATTTATCTTTCTGCCGACCAGTGCGAGACCCCCGGAAAAATTGTTTGCGCTGTCAAATTGAAAATCGATTATGAGTTTACCAGTCCTGTCAACATATCCGAATTTATAATCTTTATACAGGGTATTGAGTTCCCTTGAATAATCGATCTCATTGTCAAACTGGTAGTCAACAACAAACTCGCCTTTTTTATTGATGATGCCCCATTTTATTCCATTAAAAACCGGAGCATATCCTGCTGAAAAAGCCCGTGCTATATAGAATTGATACGGGATTACCAGTTCACCTTTCTTATTGATATACCCGTTATTATCCCGGTACTGGTGTACTCTTTTTCCCACCTGTGCAAACCCGTCGGAAAAAGGGTATGCTTTATCATACTGATAAGGGATAACCATCTCTCCCTGCCTGTTTATGTATCCCCATTCGAATATCTGTGCATTGTCCTCCCATTTAATAAACCTTGCTACCGGGGCAAGCCCTTCTGAAAATGGAAGTGCCCTGTCATATGTGTAATCAATCACCGTTTCGCCCCCGGCATCAATATAACCCCATTTCCCGCTTCTTACAGCGGCAAGTCCACCGGAAAAACTCAATGCGTTTCCGAATACCGGTTCAATCATCAATTCACCATTCTTATTAATATATCCCCACCCTTTGTCAAAAAAATTAACAGGTGCAAGTCCCTCGGAAAAGGATCCTCCAAGCGCGTTAGTCAAAGGAATTGCCATGGAACCGGTTGTATTGATGTATCCCCCGGAACTCCCGTCGAAAACAAAAGCAAGACCTTCGTGAAAATCCGATGCTCTTTTATATTGATACGGAATTACGATTTTGCCGGACGTATTAATGTAACCGTATTCAAAAACAGGTGCCGGAACAGAGGCGGATTTACATGAGATAATAACCAGAATGATAAAAAATAAGATAATGTAATATACTCGTTTTCTCACAGGATTTTCCTCCTTGCTTTATTGTAAAATAATAGATTGTTTTTTTCTATACCTGATTTTTTTTATTTGTCATTCGTTGTTTTTACCTGTTGTAATTTTATACTTCCAAAAACCTTTCTGCGGGACAACCAGTTTCCGGGAAAACAAAAGGGAATCTATCCCTTCTTCAATGTCCTCTTTCTGCCAGTCATCAAGCATCCCGAATCCCCCGTACCGGTCAAAATTATTTTTCATAACATCATAAGAAGGCTTTCCATGCAGTATCTGTATTAACTCCCTTTTACTGACTCTTCTTTTATGTTTTCTAATAAAACTCATTATCTTTTCCTCCCCTTCTTTTTCATTTATCATTCTATTTGAACAAAAATCACATCCGGCACACCTGTTTTCCAGTTCATATCCTAAGAGCGAAAGCAGGTATTCTCTCCTGCATCTTTTATTTTCCCGGACATAGGAAAGCAATTTTTCATATCTTGCTTTCTGAATTTCATCAGAAAGCTTATATGCAAAGTGTATATCTTCATACGAATAAAGAAGAAGTGCGCAACTCTCTTTTCCGTCCCTGCCGGCACGCCCGGATTCCTGGAGGTATGCTTCGGTAGAATATGGTATATCAGCATGAATAACGGTTCTTATATCCGGTTTATCGATCCCCAGTCCGAATGCGGAAGTGGCAGTGAGAACCCCGTCGCCTGACTGCATGAACCAGTCTTCCACCTCTTTCCGTTCGTCCCTGTACAATCCTGCATGGTAGAAAAAGACATGGTCTGTATCCAGCCTTCTTCGTACCAGGTGTGCATAATATTCGGTGCGCTTCCTGCTTCTGGTGTAGATAATGACCGGATGCTCCACTGTCTCAAGAAGTTTTGTCACTACTCTTGATTTTGACAATACAGGGATTACATGATAATGAATATTCGGTCTATCCGGATTCTCGATTAATGTGGAAACAGGAAGACCATCAAACAAAGCTTCCTTTATCCTGTTTATCACCGGTCCCGATGCTGTGGCAGTAAATGCAGTGACCACTTTGGGACCCTGGTTTTTAATGAACTGCCCGATCCTTAAATATGCAGGCCGGAATGTATCACCCCATTCGGTCACACAGTGGGCTTCGTCGATGACAAGATGCCTGATATCAACCCTGCTGAAAAAAGAGGAGAGTTTTTCCGATTGCAGGGATTCAGGGGTAATGAAGACAATGTTAATACTCCCGTCAAGTATTTGTTTTACAAGCAGACTTCTCTCTTCATCTGTTTGGTCTCCTCTAATACAACCGTTTCCGATACTCCTTTCATCCAGCCTCCTCATCTGATCTTTCATGAGTGACAGGAGGGGCAGAATCACAAGAGTAACGCCCGGGAGGATAAGTGCCGGTAACTGGAAACAGAGGGATTTACCGCTTCCCGTGGGAAGGACGACAATCTGGTTTATATTGTCCAGGATATTGGCAACAGCGTACCGCTGGATGGGATAGAGGTATGAAATGGAAAAATATTTCCGGGCTGCGCAGGTAATGGGGTCGGATGAGGGTTGTAGTGAGAGATGAGGATTCATAAGTGGGTTAATTGTAACAGATATCTGACAAGTTGATAAAGGGGTTGTTATGCATGGGTACTCCTGAAATTACTAATTTTTTTTATTTATAATCCATAGTATTTTTCACCCTTGTAAAAGATTTCAATATTCCATAACCCATAAGGAGTAATAAAATTACTCTAAAAAGCACCTTCCCAAAACTCTCAATATCCCTGATCTTAAGAACAGGAAAAGATTTATGGCCAAAAGAAACCTCCCGGTAAAAAAGCCTTCCTCCAATCCACAGGAAGCTAATTATGATTCACCATGGAAACAAATCATCGAAGAATTGCTGGAGTCATTCCTGGAATTCTTTTTTCCCCCGGTATACGCGGATATTAATTTTTCCAGGGGATATGAGGTAAAAAGTAAAGAACTCTATAAATTCAGACTTCGTGCAACAGCAAAAAAGCTAACAAAATAGCATTTCAAGATTTTTAAAATAATGAAAATGTTTTAGACGCAGATTAACTCTGATTAAAGGGTTTAAATTCTGGAAGAACCCATGTGTTTTGTATGCAGAATTTTCATTTTAGGGAAAAACACGGCCTGCAAGAGGATAAAAACCATCCCCATTATTAATACCGGTATAAAAGAAACAAATACGGCTGCCAGAATGAGCCCGTAATCAGCAATCATGGAACCCTGCAGGTAATTAATCATCATATTCGGTGTATATAATTGTGGTTTGCTAATCATTACCCAGGGAATCATCAGGTCATTGATATTCAGAATAAAGAACAGAATGAGTACAAAAACAGTCATAAGTATGGTATTGATAATGATCTTTTTTCTTCGAGGGGATTCTTCCCTGATGTCCTCCTGTTTTTTCTCAATGGCCGATTCGATTCTTACTCCTTCGAAATAAAGCTTGAACAGGATAATACCGATCGGGCATCCAAACCAGGGCAGAATAAGAGCGGGAAGCGTATTGATTAACCTGAAATTTTTCAGAAGTATATACAGCTGTGGAACTATAACCTGGGGTGTTATGAAAGCCGTAAGGCATAAAAAGAAAAATATGATTTTTCTTCCCTTGAATCTATAATACCCGAGTGCCAAACCGCCAGTGAACGCCAGACCGGTCTGGAAAACAAGGGTAAGAAACATAACAGCGGCTTGAATCAACAGACTGGCATTCATTTTATGGTCAAAAAGAACCCTTGAGTAATTATCCTGCCCTTTGAAAGAGGCCCCAAGCGCCCCGAATACAGGGCTAAGTATCCAGAAGATGATAATAACCAAGACCAGGGCCGATAGAATAATGGAAAGAATAAAAATGACTATATACCAGTTTCCTTTCATTTTCCTGCCCATATCCGGTTCAGCATCACTTATCCATATTTTTATATCGGATTTTTCCAGGATAAACCACATACCGGTTCCCGCAGCCAGTAATATAATTATTAAAACCACCTGTTGGGCGGCTGCATACCCGAAATTAAAATGTTTTAAAGAAATAGTAATTATATTCAATAAAAAAGTTGTTGTTGAGTTGGCGGGGCCTCCCATTGTTAATGAAAAAGAAGAGGTAAAACTCTGAAGGGAAAAGGCAAGAACAACGATAAACATCAAGAGTAAAGGCCTCCACACTCCGGACCAAATTCTTTGCACATCAGGCTTATCTTTAAAAGTAAAAGCAGATCCCTTTAAAAAAGAAAGGTATAAGATTAGACCTATTGGCATTGCAATTCCCAGGCCGTATCCCATTTCCGCAAATTGAATGCCGATGATGGCTGTTTCCGGGTTTGCCAGTATTGATTCGGAACCCCCGGGAAAGCGTGAAAACTGCCCATATTGAGGATGAAAAAACCATCTGTATATATAAGAGATGAGTACCGATGAACAACAGAAAATAATAAGGCTTGAAATTATCCTTAATACAATCTCCCAACTCTTATTCGCTTTTATTAACAGGAATGCCAGGGCAAGAGGAGCTACAACAAAGTATATAATGTTTGGGGAAAAGATTGTAATTCTTAATGTATTCAGTATGGAAAGCCAGAAGACAGGGTCCGGGATCATTCTATTATAATTTTCCAATCCAATAAATTCAGATGGCGAGAAGAAATTGTTTCTCTCAAAACTCAATAAAAATGCCTGGACAATGGGAATCCACTGAAAAAGGATGATTAAAAGCAGCGGTAAAGCAATAAGAAGCCATCCTGCTGTAGCCTGGTTTGCATCAGGATTGTCCTCCAGAACAGGTAAATTGTGTATTGTGTATGATGTGTTATCCATGCTTTAATTATAGTAGATATTGAGGGGGTTGTCCAATACTATCAACTCCTCATTCTCTTTACCACCGTAAAGTAACTGGTAAGCACATTTCCTTCCTCATCCACCACAACAAGTTCATGCTCCCCTTCCCGGGGGAACACACCCATCTGGTGGATGGTTTTTGTCTCGCCAAGATACTCCCCGTCAAGATGCCAGAAGACCGTTGTTTCCGGATTCCGGTGTGCGATTTCAAATACCGTTTTGCCAGGGGTGCCATCAAGTTCCAGTGGGACATAGAGATTCGTATTCTTTTTCGAAGGATAGATAAACTCCATTCTTGTATCCGCCCTGTCCATATCCGGGGGCAGTACTTTGTATGAACTGTTCCGTTTCTTATAAAAATATTCCTGAACCGGGGGAAGCACAAACCACTTTTTATGCACCATTTTAGAAACAGGGTAAGAAGAACTGTTCACCTGGTATTCCTCCTTTTCGTCCAGGTGGACGATCCTGTGATAAGGACAGGGGTAGGTGGAAAGTCCATGTGCAGGGATTTCCATTATGATGGTATCCTCACAGGATTGGGAGGCAAGCATCCCGCTTTTTTTACATACCTCTGCAAATACCATATCTTTCCACGGTTTTATAAACCAGCCCGTATGGGGCAGGATACCGAATATATCGAACAGAATCGGTCCTGCAACATGTATACCCTTTATCTCCGGCCTGCCTTCACCATCGGCATTTCCGGCCCATACACCGACTACATAGTCCGGTGTAATGCCGATTGCCCAGCCGTCCCTGTTCCCGTAACTCGTTCCTGTTTTCCATGCAATGGGTTTTGATGATGAATAACGCTTCCAGTTACTCTCTTCATCCGGACGGACGACCTCTTTCATCGCCGAGAAGGTAAACCATATGGCTGCCGCACCGAGGAGACTGGTATCCGATCTTTTTCTTTTTTCCGGGTTTGCCGGATTCCCGGGGTTAAGCAGGTAGGTGTTCTTAAAGTAATCAGCATGACTGTATCCGTCTAAAGGATAATATTTGAGTATCCGTGCCATTGTTGCATACATGCCTGTCAGATCCCAGAGAGTGGATTCCGCACCCCCGAGGATCAGGGTTAATGAATAATGAGTTGCGGGATAGGGGAGTGTCATGCCAAGTTGAGTGAGTCTCCTGTGGAATTTACGGTAATCATATTTTTGCAGCAGATACACAAACGGGATGTTCAGTGAACGGGTCAAAGCCCTGTCTGCCGGGATTGCCCCATCGTAGGTTTTTGAAAAATTCTTCGGGGTAAATCCCCTGTAAAAAAGAGGAATGTCCGGCACAATTTCTCCTGGCAGGAGTTCTCCTTCATCCAGCATAAAGGCATACAAAAAGGGTTTCAGAATACTTCCCGTACTCCTGTCTGCGGCGATGATGTCAACGGAATTACTGTGTTCTTCGTCAGCGAGTGGTTCGGTATTTCCCACATATGCAAGAGCCTCTCCCGTATCAACCTTTATAATAACAGCGGCAGTATTGTATATTTTAGAAAGTGACAAATGCTTGTAATGCTTCTGGATAATGGAACTGGTAAGCTGCTGTAGTTCGGGATCGATACTGGAAATAACAGAGGTTCCCTCATGCCCGTCTTTAATCATCCGGTCAAAGAGATGTGATGCTTTTCCCGGGATAGGGTATGGGGTGCCGGGCAGCGGTTCCTCCTTTCCCAATGTACATCCTGTCCGGGTAATGATTTTTTTCTCGCAGAGTCTTTCAAGCAGGCGGTTCCGTTTTTCAAACAGCAGGTCACGGTTCCTGCCGGGATGAATCATGGCAGGATCATTCGGCAGGACTGCAAGCAATGCCGTTTCCGCCCAGCTTAAGTTATCCGGCTGCCTCCCGAAGTACCGCCAGGATGCCGCTTCTATCCCCACGACATTTCCGCCGAACGGAAGGTTTGATGCATAAAGCGCCAGTATCTGATCTTTGGTGTACATGAATTCGAGTTTTAAGGCAAGGAGGGCTTCTAGTATCTTTTCCGTGATGATTCTCGGTTTTCCTTTCCTGGAAAGGCGTATCACCTGCATGGTAATGGTGCTTGCACCGCTTACGGTTTTTCCTTTTTCCATATTCTGGCAAAACGCCCTCGCGATTGCGAAGGGATCGATCCCCGGATGATAGTAGAAATTCTTGTCCTCAAAAAGGATGATACATTCCCTGAATTTCCCGGGTACTTTCGTAACCGGCGGGAAGCGCCATTGCTCATCCCGGGCAATCCGTGCACAGAGGAGATTTCCCTTCCTGTCTTTTAAAACAGTCGAGTAATCCGGCTCAAACAGCGGTTGCTTAATAGGTAAAAGGAGAATGAACAGGAAGAAAAAGAGACATATAAGAAAGGCAAAGTGCCACTTTTTATTGATAATACGTTTAAGCCTTTTTATACAGTATATCACCCGGGACCGGAGTTCCCTTATATCCATTAATTCCAGGACATATCTCTTTACTCTTTTCCCGGTCCGGATGAACCATTTATTCGAAAATAACAATTCTTCTCCCCTTTTTTTTGGATGTTATTTCGTTATTATACATGGCTTCGCAGTTTACCCCCGGCATATAATATTCGCCGAGGTATGCTGCATTCACCATTATCCGGAATACTTTTGTTTCACCGGCTGCCATGTCAAAGTAGGTATACACCCTGTCGTCCCGGATATCCTGGTATTCCGGTTTGCTGAACCCGGAATAATCCTCGATGTCCTGGAGGCGGAGGTTCAATATTTCCCAACCGGATGGGACTATCTGTGTTAATGCAAGCTCTTCCAGGTTTCCGTATATACCGGAATTCTTTATTTCCGTTTCTATAAAAATATCTGTCCCCTGGGTGAATTTGGAGAGATCCTTTATAATACTATTGTCTTTCAATTTGTATGTAACTGTCATGGAAATTACCTTTTCTTCATCAAGCTCCTTCCCCTGGAGCGGGATTCCCCTGGAGATGAACCGAGCATACACTGGTGTTGTTTTTGTGTTCTTTATGGTGAGAGGGGCGGACAGTACCGGTAGTTCCGCAGAAACAAACGGTTTGTTACCCTGGAGTGTTCCTTTTTCGTTACCAAAGGTATAATCACAGGCAATCTGGTCCCCTTTCCCCTGGCTTGCCCCGAATTTGGCAATCGCGACCAATGCATATGCAGTGGTCTGGGTGCTGTGCCAGTTCTCACTTCCCAGGCTTTCTGCGATTTCCTTAAGTAAGGAAAAACCCATATCCCTGTTTTCCATCAACACAAGGGTTTCCAGAATCATGGCTTTGTCCCGCAATGCAGAGCCGTAGGTGGCGGAAGTGACCTGGTAATCCTGGACGGATGTATCGAGTTTATATGCATTAATGACCTGTTCTGCAATGGATTTTTTCCCGGCAAGCACGTAAGCAGCGGCCAGCCTCCACCGCACCCGGTTGTCCAGGTTTTGTTTTTCTTTTAAGCGGTTCATCGCCCCGAGGTTGGGCCGGCCGTAAAGTGCCAGGGTATAAAGACGGTATGCCTGGTTAATATCTTCATCAAAACTCTTTTTATTATCCCATCTATTTGCCACGGACTCCTGGTAATTGGCCCAGTCACCGAGCATTCCCTCGGGGACATTGTATCCCTTATTTTTTGCCTCGAGTAAAAAGTGCCCTGCATAGTTGGAACCCCATTTGGATGCCTCTGCGTCCCCCGGCCAGTATCCGAACCCGCCGGACGATGTTCTGAACGACTTCAGCTTGTCTATCCCGGCTTTGATATTCTTTTCTATTTCCGCTGTCTGGGCAGGGGATAGATCGACAATCTCATCAAGGTACACCTGGGGAAAAACCGACGAGATGGTCTGTTCAATACACCCATGGGGAAACTGGATTAAAAACGAAAGCCGCTTTTCCAGGTTCACCGGGGGAAGATAGGAAAGCTCGAGGGTCATTTTATTTGTCCCGGCAAGACCTGTGGGGGTAACCTCCATTTTCCATTCTTTACCGGACTCGATAATGGCCTGGTATACCTTTGTTTCCACCGGATTGGATGGTCTGACATCCAGTTCAACATCATAGCCTGTTTTTTCCTGCCCCCATTGAGCGGTGATAAATACCTTTGCAATCCCGATTTCTTCAGGGGTGAAAAGGTCAAAATAGACGAATTTTTCACCCGGTTTATTAAATGCGATTTTCTGACTGGCCTTGCCGGCAAGCTGCAAAGGACCTTCTGTCTTTATACTGATATCGACACTCTTTATCCCCTCTTCCAGTGCAAACACATTTACCGGCAATTTGATTTTTTCACCAGGTCCCAGTACCCTGGGGAGCGTACCCAGTACCATTACGGATTCCTTTACAAATGATGTGGCATCGGCATTCCCGTATGCTCCTTCATATGCTGCCACCACCATTGTTTTTACCGAACCGATATACCGGGGCATGATGAAATTGTGGTTATTCGTTTTGCCCGGGGCAAGATAAAATGGTCCAAAAAACTTTACAACCGGTTTAAAACGCTCTGCTTTCTGGTCTTTGGGGGGAACAAGCTCATCTCCCCCGCCCCCGATAGCGAGGAGAGGACCGAAGTGGCCGCTTAATATACCGATTACTTCATCATAGATATCCCATGTTTTTACTCCCAGCGCTTCTTTTGCATAAAAGCTGCTCCATGGGCCGGGGGTATCAAAGTTCGTTATATCCAGAAGGCCTTCATCCACCACAGCCAGGGTATATGCCATAGGTTTACTCGATTTTTCTTTTATTACAATGGAAACCTCCTTTTCCGGGGCAAGGGTATCTGCGATACTGATTTCCGGTTGAAGTTTTGTCCCCGGGTCAATTACCTTTACCGGGAACACCCCGTAAAGCCGGACAGGCAGATCATTACTCACCTGGGCATGAGGCTGGACAAGGGTGACATGGATATACACCGTGGGCGACATCCGGGAGGTAACGTCAAATTGAAAGGTTGTTTTTCCCTTTTTGGTCTGAACCCAGAAATTCTGCACCACCCTGTTCCCCGTTTCCAGGCTTACAAGGGCTCTTCCATCTGCCGATACAGGAATCGTCACCTCTGCTTTCTCTCCCACCGTGTATTCATTCTTATCCGAGTAGAATGAAAGCATGGTTGCACCACCCAACTCGCCTTTTTGTGCGCTGCCGGCCCACCCGGGCCAGTCAATATAAAATATTTTTCCCGCGGCATGCTTTGAGCCCGGATCATACACACGGATAAAATAACGTCCCCAATCCGGGTAATTGATTCTCAAGTTCCATTCGCCTTTCCCGTTTTTTGTATCCACTGTCCCGTTCGCTATCCTCTGGCTGTATGACCGTCCGACATAGCTTGAAAGATCCTCCCCGGATTGATCCCACCACCATTTCCAGGAAAGCTTGTATACAGAAACTTCCAGTCCCTTCCGGGACAGGGGGTTGCCCCGGGGATCAACAGAGGCAATCTGGACCTTATGGTCTTCATCTGTCAGCAGCATGCCCCGGGTTTTGTCCCCGGGGGGAAGTTTTATCCCGGCAAAACTCGTATACGGATAATAGGGCAGTGTCAGCTTATCGATACTGAAATCACCCCCTTCTTCATACACCTTTCCCAGAAAAATGGCTTTTAATGCACCCGGTGCATTATCGATTGTCCCGGGGGAAAATGAAAAAGAGGCTTTGCCTTCTTCCGAGAGATTATCATCAAACACGGTTTCCCTTTCCGGGTAGTATTCCCGGGATGGGTCATCAAAGCTGAATCCCGGGTACCCGTCAAAAGAGGTGAGCATGGGGTTTAGCAGAAGCGTGAATTCCGCACGGAGGTGTTTTGCCGGTGCCCCGTGAAGCCAGGTTGCTTCGATGGTTCCGGTTATCGATTCATCGAGGGCAGAAAGCCTGTCTGTTCCGAAATCCAGGTTGATTTTTAACCTGTTCGGTTTTACTGTCTCGACTTTGATGTCTTTGCTGAACACTTCACCACCCACACGGACCCGGGCTTTCCAGTCCCCGGTAGGGTCGTCGGGATCCGTTTTTACCGGAAACGAATAAATTCCAGCAAGATGTTCCGTTTTCACGATCCGTTCTTCCACCCGGGATTTCGGATTGACCAGTTCGAAAATCACCGGGTGGTTTGCCGGGAGTTTATGTTCCTTATCCTCCAGGATAAAAGTAAGATACATGGTATCCCCCGGTCTCCAGACCCCCCGTTCCCCATAGATAAAACCCTTGATACCACGTTTTGCACTGGACCCGCCCACATCAAAATTACTTACGGACAGGGATGTTCCGTCATCCACCCGGAGATATCCCCTTTCCTTACCCCGCCTGGCAATTATAGCAAAGGGTATACTATCGGTATCTTTTACCTGGATAAACGCATAGCCCGAAGCATTCGTTTTCCCGGAAGCGATTACCTGCTGCTGGAAGTTATATACATCAATATCAATCCCGCTCATGGTGTCCGTATTCTTTATATCTGTCAGGAAAACATGCAATTCACCATTCTCGGTTCCCTTGGCGATGATACCAAGATCGGAGGAAAGTATATTTGTTGCTATTTCTCTCTGTTTTCCATAATAGGCGTCTTTACACGGATTATTTCTGTTTTCCCAGTAATAGTCATCATAATAGTAATCATCCCAGTAATCCCAGTTGGATCTTTCCTGCTGTGAATCCCAGTTTTCCTTTAACATTTCATCGGCAATAATTTCCTCTTCCGAATCCGAGCAATAGTATACTGATTGTGATCTCCGGAAATTGATTCTTACCTGGTATAATGATCCCGGTCTGGGTTTGATGAGATCTGAAAAATCGAGGTTAAACCTGTTCCATTCATACAGATCCTTTACCTCTTTGTGTTCAAGCGAAATCGTTTTATACAGGACCGGTCTTCCCACACGTTTTATTTCCCTGTTCCCGGTAATATCCCTGTTTACCTGTAAAAATTGTATGAGATTATCCTCATACACTTCAATAACAGACACATCGACCGCTTTCAGGCTTATTGCTTCAAAAGGAATAATGAATCCTTCCGTACCGGGCAAAATACCTCCCTTTTTCCTGACCCAGCGGATCTGTGGAAGTTCCTGTTTGAGAGTAACCGATAATTCTATCTTTTCACCGAGTTTTGAACCTGTCATATCCTTTAATTCATTGTTTATGGTAATGTATAATGTATTCTTCGCCCCTTTTGACGGATACAGGCTGATAATATTTTTTTCAATAAAAAAGGAAGGGCTGTTATCACCATTCACTGCAATAATCCCGGCCAGTTTCTGCTTTTCATCCAGGGGCATGGAGAATTGCATATCCATATGTCGTTCCTCTTCCAGAACGAGCCGGTAGTTCAGGTATTTGAAAACCTCGAGCCCGTAGATATCGACAGAAGTGCTGCCTTTTTTGTTTACACCAATAGGATCTCCATTCCAATCAATCTTTACTGCATAAGTATTTTTTTCACGGTTGATGTTTTCTATTTTAAATGTATGTTTGTTTTCAGCAAGATCGTGTTCCCACAGGACAGGCAATTCCTTATCTTTTCCCTTTACCGTGATAATACGTTTTACATTATCGATGGAAGCCCAGTCCGCGGTGGTAATGATTCCCGTGATTGTCTGCTTTGTCACGGTATCCCCGGAAAAGAGGACATCTCCTATTGTCACATCGAAATCCTGTTTTAAAACGGAAAAAGAGAATGGAAATAAAGAGAGTTCTTCCGGAACATCAAAAATCTTTGACAGGGCAAGCTCGCAATTGTACATGCTTCCTGATGGCAATTTATCGTCCGGGTAAAACCGGATGACCCTTGGTTCGTCCCATACTGCCTTTCCTTTTACAGAAGGCTTTATGGTGAGAATTCCCGGTACGACTTCCCCGTTTTCTAGGGCAATTTCCCTGTTGTCAAGATCGGCATTCGCTGCCAGCCGAATGGTAATTGACGATGTACAGGAAACAGATCCTGTTGTATATTCTGAAATATAATTAATGTATAACAGGTCATCCGTTTTTATTATTTCCTGTTTAGCTTTTTTCGCACAACCGGCTATAACGATAAGTACTATACAGAGAAAGAGAGAAATGGTGATCTTTTTCATTTCGACCCCTTTACTTTTAATAGTGTTAATTATAATTATGCTAGATGAATAGGGTAAAATCAATTGTTTTATTTCCCGCGGGATAAAGGTAATAGTTGTAAATATGGATATTCCGGCAGTTATACCCTGCCTGTTCGTAAATTTACTTGAATTATTATTAGGCCTCAATAAATGTTGAGGAGATTACAAGGGTGGGAATTCGATATCAGGCAGCCCTATTGACAGAAAGATAAAAAACCACTGAATACACTGAACACACAGCGTTGGCTACGCCCACAACCCAAATCAAGAGAAGCAGGAAATAATTTATACCTGTAATTACATCAGATCCAGGAAGGA
>JAFGQK010000035.1 GCA_016935735.1 Spirochaetales bacterium
AAATGTTACCCAATTTTCCAAAAACATCCAATTCTTCAAGACGTATTCTCATACGGTTACCAATAACAAAATGAAATTCATGCAATTTCGGCAGGCCCATTTCATCCTCCTTACAGAAAAATATTCCTGCAATATATAACGCCCCAAAATATCGTCCTGCATGCATAAAAAACAATTTTTTTTATTTTTTTTTCCATATTCCCGGGCTTCACCCTCCCCCCTTCATCCTTCATAATTCATTTCCGTTCTTTTATTTCCGTTTGTTCCATGGCCAAAAAACCCGATCTTAAAACTGCACCCCTGCTGTTCCCTTATCTTGACAGATACCCTGTTTTATTTTAAAGTATTCATATAATAATTGTCTTATCCCTGTTATGGAGGAAGTTTGTGTTATGAAAAAAATCATATGCCTTTATTTGCTTCTGCTTCTCCTTTCCCTCTTTTCCTGCAGTATTGGAGGACCGGCAGGGAAATATCTTTCCCATGTAAATAAGATTTTTTCTATTCTTTTAAAGAATCCGGATGATGCGGTATCAGCAGCAGATGAAGTGTATGAATATGTGAAAAAGAACAGGGAAAAAATAGAAAAAGCTTTACTTGAAATGAAGGAATTAAGTGCAGGAGAAACAGAGAGAGTGTATATTCCTGTGACAAAAGCAGTAAAGAGATTAATTGAATATATAAATACCCGGACAAATGAAGATTATCCCCTTGGAAAACAGGAAAAACTCATTTCGGCAGTCCAGATTCTCATACAATAACGGCGTTTTTACGTATCTTTTTTTAATAAAAGCACTTATTTATCCTGTAATTGAGTGAAAAAAAGTGAAAAAAACGATAAAAATACGGGTACAGTTAAAAAATGCGTTATATTATATTAATGAGGAGATTTTTTTATGGAGAAAAACAGTATAAATTTGTTTTCACATAGATTTCTTATAATAAAAATAGTAATAATTATCCTTGCCATATCCGTATCCTTTCTGATTTCATGTGAAAAGCGAAAAGAAAAGGGGGAAACAGGGAAGGTCTCTCTGATTGAAGTAACCCCGGTACAGATCTTGATTACTGATCTGGATGGTGATGTTTATAAAATTGATGATGATGAATTGATAGAGGTAATAATCGAAGATATTTTGACAGAGTCCGATATAGTAAAAACAGAGCAGGGTGCTTATTGTGAATTGCAGTTTGGTGAAACAGCCCTTGTCCGTATGGAGGAAAATACCATCCTCCGTATGAATGCCGTTCTTACCGAACTCGGTCAGGCCGATATCTCCCTGGGCATGGACCTGGGAACGCTACTCTGCAAAGTAAATAAGCTTGTTGAAAATGAACGGTTTGAGGTTAATACTCCCGCGGTAGTGTTCGGGGTAAGGGGAACCAGATTCGGAGTAGAGGTAACCGATGCAGAAGATGCCTCGCTTTTTGTGGAAGAAGGTGCCTGTGCTGTTATTCCTGCTTCTATTACCCCGGAAAAGATTGCCGGAAAGCTTGAAGATAATCCGGAACTGGCAAGAATCCTGATAGAGGAAGTTGAAAAAAATGTACTTATTGTAAAGGCTGACCAGGAAGTAAAGATAAATAAATCCTCTTTCAAAGAAACCGAAGTTTTCTTTGAAGAGGTAAATAAGGCAATGGATGAAGTTTCGAAAAAAGATACCGTGGATGATGAAACGAAAACAAAATTAAAAGAGCTTGTCAAAGCATCGACAGAAGAGGTAATAAATCGCGGTACAAAAGTCGACATTGTCTCTGATTCCCATAAGAATGAATTGAAAAAGATAGAAAAAATCAAGAAAAAGGAGATCCAGATAAAAACAAACAAATTCAAACTGGAAGAGGAAAAGGAAGAAATTGAAGAAAAAGAAATCATAGAACAATCATCGAAGGATGAAGAAAAAAAAATTACAGAAGAAAAAAAGGAAAAGACCAAACAATATATTCTAATACATTCAAAGCCGGATAAAGCAAAAGTATACCTTAATGGGCAGTATACAGGAGATACCCCTGTTACTATTAAAGACAAGCTTCCCGGGAAATACGAACTTACGGTAGAGAAAAATGGGTATAAAAGCTATAATCAGAAGATTGAACTTATTGCCGGGAAAAATTACTCCCTCGATCTTTTACTTGAAGAGGAAGGACCTGAATTCGGTAAAGTCATGATTTATACGCACCCGGAAAAAGCATCACTCTATTTTAATGGAGAATATATCGGGACTACCCCCGGGTATAAGGATAATGTGGAATATGGTGAATATGAGATAGTGCTGCAGCTTCGTGGTTATTCTTCACTTTCCCGGGTGATTATTGTTGATGAGAAAGATGAAAAGTTTGTCTATACCCTGAATGCAGAGACCTGTGAAGTAGCGGATATCAATGATATTATTGATCTGGTAGGACCTCCTGATAATTATTCCAAACAGGAACTCGATGAGCTTCGAAAACTGAAAACGTATGCCGAACCCATCGATTTTATTTATTCGAGGCGTTTCTATTTTGAAATAATAGATGCCCATCTTGCTTCGATCCTGCTTACCGGGAACAAAAAGGATTTTTATTTTGTAAATAATATCGGAATCGGGAGTTCCCGTGCAGATGTAGAAGAATTACTCGGTGAGCCGGATGCTATTCTTGCAGAGGGGAAACTTTTAAAATACAGCAAAATTGGTGTTACTCTTGAACTGAATACCGAAGGGATGGTAAGTTCATTCCGTTTATATAAACTTGACCCACTCCTTACCCTGGAACCCCTGGAAGATGCGGCACCTGAACTGGTTGATTTTTTTAACAGGCTGCATGAATTACCCTCCCATTATGGAATTGATTGATAGTTATAAGAACCGGGCCGGTCAAAAAAAGTATTAAAAAAATCTTGATTATTTTCTCCCCCATGGTATAATAAATTATACAAGTATTGCGTCATCAGCATTATAATAAGTGTTTATCTAAAAAAGAAAAATAATAAAATGGAGTATTAAAATGAAGAGAAAAGTATTTTTATTTCTTTACCTGTTTTTTTTATTTACCATTATTCCCGGATTCTCTGCTGAAATCGGGGATGTAAATAACGATTCTGCAATTGACATTATCGATGCTCTTCGGATTGCCCAGTTTTACGTAGGACTTAATCCTTCACCTTTTGACCAGAGTGTTGCAGACGTTAACTCAAGCGGAGGCATCGATATTGTTGATGCCCTTCTTGTAGCTCAATACTATGTTGGGCTTATAACAGAATGGCCTCCCGGGGGGACCGGAACACCAGGCCCGACACCGACACCGACCGGCGGGGGGGCGACTGTTTCCGCCCTGCATGTCCAGGGGAACTGGCTTAAAGATACCAATAATAATAATGTAAGGCTGAAAGGTGTTGCCCTGGCAGATCTTGATGCAATCTATAAAGGCGACAGGAACCAGGGGGTTACCACAACAATCTTTGATATTATCGATATTGCGTGTTCTTCCGGCTGGAATGTTGATGTCTTAAGGCTGTGTGTTCATCCGGAGGTAAATGATGAAACCGGCAGCCATGGATGGTTACATTATTCAGCAGATAACTATTTCAACAATATCCTTGATCCTGCTGTACAATATTGTATCCAGAATGGGAAGTATGTTATTATTGACTGGCACTATGTCGGTGCTTCCTGGAATGACGGGGGTGTTGTTTCCAATACAGAAACCTTCTGGAATTATATCGCACCCAGGTATGCGGATCATCCGAATATACTCTTTGAACTCTTTAATGAACCAGGCCAGGGAAGCTGGAGTGACTGGAAATCCAGGGCACAGGGATGGATAAATACAATCAGGAACACCCATGGGGCTGATAATATCATCATAGCTGGTGGACCGACCTGGTCCCAGGTAATGCCCTCCAGTTCAGGCGATCTTTTATCCGGCGGGAATATCGCCTATGCATGTCATATATATCCCCAGCATGGTATTCCAAACTGGATTGACTGGATTGCCAATAATGCCCCGGTTATAATGACAGAATGGGGATATGAATCCGGTGCTCCAGACCCGGTGAACGGCACTTCCAGCTGGGCAAATCAATACAAGAGTCTTATAAACTCCAAGCCGAATGTGGGATGGACAGCATGGTGCTTTGATTTTGTCTACCGCTCTGTCATGTTTGACAAATACTGGGTCTTACTGGGGAATGGACAGACAACAAGCTCCTCGAGATTTCATGGCGGTCCGAACGATACCTACAGCAATTATATGGGGCAGTTTGTAAAGGACTGGCTTGCTGAATAAGGAGTTTTGCCGGAAACCGTATAGCAAACGCTTTACTTGTAATGCAACATGTGAACAATTATTATAATAATAGATAAAAGAAATGGCTGTTCCATTAAGAGGTGAACAGCCATTTTTTTGGAAAAAGTAAAATATTTATGATTCCGCTAAAAAAGTATAATTTATAAGTTGAAAAAAACAATTATTTTTAGTATCTTAATCATATCGATAAATAAAAGTCCTGAAGAGTGTATAGAGAATAGTTTATTAATAATTAAGACTCATTTTTTTGCAAAGAAATAAATTTCATTATTGAAGGAGGGCTATGTGTATAAAAAGAAATTAATAGGTAAAGTAAGTCTTGTCATTGGGTTTTTCCTGTTATGTGCAACAGTATTCACTCAAAGCTGGCAGCTTGAATACTATACACCTGATTCATATACCCAGGAGAGCTGGGTAAAAGCATATTTCAGGATTACAAACAACTCCGGCAGTTCTGTCCCGATGTCTGAACTCACTATAAAATACTGGTATACATTGGAAGGGACAAGGAGTGAATCCTTTAGTTGCTGGTGGGCCCAGGTGGGAACCAGCAATGTGACCGGTACCTTTGGGGATCTGAGTCCAACGGTAACAGGTGCAGACCGTTATTGTACCATCGGATTTACCTCTGGTGCAGGTTCATTGGCAAATGGAACAAATTCCGGCGGAATCCAGGGTGCGTGGCATAAATCAGACTGGAGTAATTATAATGAAACAGATGATTATTCCCAGGACCATTCAATACACTCCTATACTGTCTGGGATAAAGCAGGACTGTATCATAACGGAACCCTGGTATGGGGCATTGAACCGGGCGGGAGTTCTACTCCAGAAGTTACACCGGAGGTCACACCGGAAATCACTCCGGAAATCACTCCAGAGATCACACCGGAAGTTACACCGGAAGTCACTCCGGAAGTCACTCCGGAAGTCACTCCGGAAGTCACTCCGGAAGTCACTCCGGAAGTCACTCCGGAAGTCACTCCG
>JAFGQK010000284.1 GCA_016935735.1 Spirochaetales bacterium
AGGTTTTTTTAACAAAAAACCGTAACTGCTCCCCCGATAGTAACCACTCATCTTCACTAATCGGCACTAATAAATCTACATATTATACTATTAATCGTTTCCATTCAAGTTCTGTAGGACAACCATAATTTATCAAATAACCTACCCGATCCCGGTATCGAATTCCCACCCATTACATTATACTATTGTACACTCACGCGCCTTCATTTGAGAGATGATTGATTCTGATTTCTTCCGCAGTTCACTATCAAGATGGAACCATTTTAATGAATGGATGTTCAGGATAGTACCGGGCAGTTCCGTAATGTTGTTATCGGAAATATCCAGGTACTGGAGATTGGGTAAATCGAATAATCCCCCGGGAATCAGAGAAACATTATTGGCTGCAAAATATAAATATTTTAAAGAACGCAAACAACAGAACCAGTCCGGAATGTTTTTTATATGGTTTTCGTTTATGAACAATTGTTCGAGTTTTCCCAACTGCTGCAAACTCCCGGGAAGAGATTGCAGCCGGTTCACATTCAACTTCAGTACTTTCAGGTTTACCAGATCCCCGATGGAATCGGGTAAACAGGTAATCTTATTTCCGTCCAGGTACAACCTGGATAAGGATTGAAGGTTTTTCACCCTGTCAGGAAGAGAGGAAAGGGCATTGTAACGAAGATTAAGAATTTCAAGGGATTGAAGATTGAAGAGAGTCTCCGGCAAACCGGCAAGGGCATTATCGTTCAGTATCAGCTGCCGGAGATTTGACAGTGTTCCGATTTGAGCGGGAATCGTTGTTAACCTGTTTTTTTTTGCATCCAGCAACTGCAATGACTCAAGCCCCCCTATACTGCCGGGTAATGATGTTAAAGCATTGTATTCCAGGATCAACACCCTCAAGTTCTTGAGCTGGCCAAAGCTTTCCGGGAGGGATGTTAATTGATTCAACTGCAGGTCCAAATATTCCAGTTTTTCCAGCCGGCCAATACTGGCGGGCAATGTACTCAGTTTATTATCGTAGAGTTTCAATTCTGTGAGTACCGAAAGGCCGCCGATACTTTCAGGCAATTCGGTCAAGCAATTACACCGTATATTCAACGCATCAAGGGACTCGAGCCCGCCAATCCCGGCAGGCAGGCGCGAAATCCTGTTGTTCCTCATCCACAATTTCTGCAACGAAGTCAAACCGCCGATACTTTCAGGAAGAGAGGCAAGCTGGTTTTTTTCCAGATCAAGGCGGTTTAACCTGGTCAATCGCCCTATATCCCCGGGCAACGCTGTTAATTTATTATCATACAGCGACAGGGTATCCAGCAGACTCAACCGGCACATACTGTCAGGAAGGTACTCCAGGCAGTTACACCGCAGGTTAAGGATTCTTAACCCGGAAAGAGAACCGATACTTTCGGGAATATGTGTTAGTCGATTATAGCTCGCATCAAGGCGTTCCAGCTTTAACAGGCCGCCCAGTTCTTCCGGCAGGAATGATAAACTGTTGGCATCAAGATCAAGGTACCGCAGGCTTTTGAGGTTTCCAATAACGACAGGAACCTCCTTCAACTGGTTTCCGGCTAAATGCAATTCCTCTAACCTTAAGAATCCGGAAATTGTATCCGGGAGCCATGCTATTCCGGTTTGATCGAGGGATAGAAAAATCAAAGAATGCAGACTGGAAATACTATCCGGATATTGACCTGTTTCTTTCCCGTAAAGAGAAAGCCCGGTAATCTGCTGTTCAAAGACGGTAAAACCGAATTGGCCGGGGTGATTATCCTTTACACAGGGAATCACTTCCCCCAGCAGGTGTTCCAGTTCCATTAAAACATGATAATCATCCAGCTTCAGACTGGTATTATGATAATCCCTGTACAAAGTGAACCTCCCTGGTATTGAACCGGCTTTTGCCAACCGGAAAAAAATATCACTATCTGCATGGTTTATTTTATACTATAACCATGCTACTATATCAACATGACACTGAATAAAATATGTGTTTGCATTGAAGGTCAACTCCGGGGTTCAAAAAGATGCGGACCCAGTATAAAAAAACATTTGATAGATGCTTTAAACGCAGATTTAATCATTTATGCCCAGAATACTCCTCGAATAAATTCCAGAAAAGCTGCAAAGCGGTATGGCCCGCATATTGGTTGCATGTTTTATGACAATCCGGAACCATCCTTTGAAAAGATATTTGATGATCTGAGACGGGAAAGGTCCATAAATTTCGACTGGAGAGAAAACTTTAACAGGATAAAAGATTTAAACTTTTCACTGGGGTTTTCCCGGCCAGGCACCTGCATCAGGAGAATGTATAATCGTCATTTATTAAAGAAGTATCTGGAGGATGAAATATTGCCCCGCCGGGATTACGATTACTTTATAGTGACCCGTTCCGATATCTGGTTTTTTGAGGATTTTCCCTTTTATGAGATTACCAGCCCGGATACACTTTATTCTTCTGCCACACAAAGCGCCAATGGCATTAATAACAATGTAATTGTATTTGGGAAAAACCTGCTCAACCCTGTCCTGAATTATATTTCCCTGTTTCTGGATGGCTCCATGGCCCAACCCGGCGGCGCTTTAAATGAAGAAATGTTTTTCTTACGGGCAATGCAGTTACAGAACGTTTCAAACACTCCTGTTAACAATACCTGGTTCATATCTGCCGATTCACTCGAAGAGTATACCACATGGGGAAAAATCAAGTATCAGGATAAGCACTTTTTTAAAAAACCCCATGAATTTGAGGCGGCGAAAAAGAATTCCAGGACGGCCGGGTTGTTATCGGTAAAATTCACCGGCGGACTGGGAAACCGGTTATTTCAATACCATACGGCAAGCTATCTGGCAAAACGATGGAGAAAGAAGTTTGTTTTTGACAACGCTCAAATAACAAAAAATCTCCATGATACAATAAGGATAGAAACCTTATTTAATCACGAGATACAGGAAGAGTGTCACTATGATTGTGTTATCGAGCAGGACACCCTGGAAAAGGAAAACTGGGTTTCACATGTTTTATCCATGCAACCGGGAGGAAATGTTTTACTAAAGGGACACTGGCAGACTTTCTGGCCCCAGCATATTACCATACCGGAACTGCCGGAAACGGAACCGGTATTTCATAAAGAAAATGCCATACTGTTTCATGTCCGCTGCGGGGATTTTTTATCCGGCTGCAGGCATCATTTCATTAACCTGGAAAACTATTACAGGACCTGTTTGAAAGAGTTTAAAAAAACACAGGACAAAAATGAGTTTATTCTTTTCAGTGATGATATTCCCTGGTGCAGAAAAAATGTACACCCCGGGATAAATTTCATTTATATCCGGGAAGAACCCTTACATTCCTTAAGCTTGATGATGCAATGCCGGGGCGGGGCCATCTTATCAAATTCGACATTCGGTTTATGGGGTGCTTACCTCTGCAAGTTAACATCCATGCAGAATAAAAATTACCGGGTATATTGCCCGTCACGGTTCATGAGCAGTCAGCAATTGCATGAACAAACAGTGGGCGATGCGATTTTTCCTGAATGGGTTTGCCGGGTGGAGGTCGATTGAAAAAGGGACCCGGAATATAGAAAGATGAAAAGGACTTATCCCGGAATATGATTAATTACAGGAACAAAAATAAATTTCTTCATTCCTATAAACAGTATTTACAGCTTGTAAATAATAAAGCAACATTCATAGATATTGCCCGTTGTATTGATCCTGCCTGTGTCGAGCAACCATGGAACAGGTTGAAATTTATTGCAGACGAATTCGGTATTCCGCGGGTAGTCCAGATCTGGACCAAAAATCCCGGGGATGTGCTTCGCCGGGGACAACATCTTCTTAACGAGTTTCGCAAGGACGGGACCATAGTAATCTGCCAGTTGACCGTTACAGGATTCGGGCCCGAATTCGAACCCCGCGTCCCATGGCCCGTGGACTGGCAGGGAATAGATATGATGATTGATTTTTTAGGCACACCCCGGGCACTCCTCTGGCGCTACGATCCTGTCATCCCCGGCATTTCAGATTTGGGAATGTTCGAATATCTTGTAAGGAATTTTGCCCAAAGGGGAATCACAAGGGCGGTGTACAACCGGGGTGAATATGGTCTGGAACTGGTAAGAAAGAGAATGGGGCATTTATACCACCGGATAGATTTTACACTGGACAAGAACATCTTATCACATGAAATAGAACAAACCGGCCGGGATCATGGGATTGAATTCCTGGTTCTTGCTGAAGGTGAACAATTGGCAAAACCTCTTAATGTTTCTTCCAGGGGATGCTGGCAATATGAATGGCTGGTACAGGCAAGTGACAGCTTTCCTTCGCGTGATTTTCTGCCGGGAGTATTCCGTCCAGGCTGTATCTGTGCGCCATCTTTTGATATCGGACATGACGGCCAGTATGAACATTGTCATGGCTGTGTCTATTGCTTTGCGGTGTAAACAATGCCGGCTAACGCGAGTGTTACGGGTGGAAGCTGCCGGAATAATGCCCGGGATTTTCGACCATAGTAATACAAGGTATCTTCCACAACGTGACGATTTCCAGTATCTTCCCCGGGATTTACCAGGTATTTTCCCGGATCGAAAACATAATAATTACATCCTTATTTATTCTTACCGGCTTTGCAGTACGGAGAAAATGTAAAACATAGATTAAAACTTACCCTGCCAGGAAGAAGATCGATAGTGCAATAGAAATAATTACAAATCATTCATTATTTTGTACTTGTATATACGGTGACTATCCTTTTATAATGGATTTTGTCAACAAAATTTGATCTTTTTTAGGAGATGTTCTAAATGCCAAAGAATCTGGACATCAATACCCTGGAAAGCTGGCTATGGGAATGTGCCTGTAAAATCCGGGGTGAAATCGACGCCCCAAAGTACAAGGACTATATCCTTCCGCTTATCTTCATTAAAAGGCTTTCAGACGTATTTGAAGACGAATTGATCCGCATTTCAAAGGACTATAACGAAGATTTTAAGATAGCAGAAAACCTGGTAAAGGAAGACCATTCCATTGTCCGTTTCTACATCCCAAAGAAAGCCCGGTGGGAAAAGATAGCCCTGCAAACGACAAATGCGGGGCAATACCTTACAGACGCTGTCAGGTCGATCGGCAGGGAAAACAAGGGAAAGCAGAATTTGGTTATCTATATCCAACTCACAAAAAGTACACATCAAATCCACTAAAAATCGGTACAAAAAACACTGTTTTGCTTTCTGTTCGTGCACCTGTTGGTGATGTTAATATGGCTCAAATAGAATATTGTATTGGGAGAGGATTATCATCATTATCCCTAAAAGAAGGTGATAATAGATTTTTGTTTTATATTTTACAATTTATAAAACCGAGTATAGCAAAGGAGGGCACTGGGAGTACATTTAAAGCTATAACCAAACCCAAATTGCAATCAATTAAAATTCCCCTCCCCCCCTCTCCGAACAAAAAAAAATCGCCTATGTGCTTTCCACCGTACATGAAGCCAGGGAAAAGACAGAAGCAGTTATCCAGGCTGTCCGGGAACTTAAAAAGTCCCTGATGAAGTACCTGTTCACCTACGGCTCTGTCCCGGTGGAAGAAGCGGATAAAGTGAAGCTGAAAGAGAGCGGGATCGGGATGATCCCGGAGGATTGGGAGGTTATAGATTTAGGTAATGTAATAACAATTAAGAGTGGACAAGTGAATCCAACTATTGAACCATACTCCACCATGTATAATATCGGTCCTGCTGGAAACCTTGTTTAACGATGTGTTTGTCCCGCAGGCGGTTCTGGATGAATTGAAGGCAATTGACAACCCGGTTTTCAAGGAAAAAGCAATTACCTTTTTTTCTGCACGAGTAAAGTCCATAACCCAGATAAACAATCTGTCGCTTTTAATGGATTATGGCGAATCGGAAGCAGTGATTCTCTATAAGGAACTGAATGCTGATTTTCTGCTTATCGACGACAAACACGCAAGGCAGATCGCCGAATCATTGCAGGTGAATTGCATTGGCACATTGGGCATTCTCATCATTGCAAAAGAAAAGGGATTTATCAAAAAATTGCATCCGTATTTCCGGGATTTGATAAAGAATAAACGGTATTTTTCCCTGGAATTGTTGAACAATATTCATAAAAAACATGGCGAAAAAACAATAAGGTAACCTATGACACATTCAGGCAACGAAGCAAATTCAGTCCAGGCTTTCTTTTTAAAGATATTTTTCTCTCCCAAATCCATAAACTCAATTCCGGTTTCATGACACAGGAAATTGCCGGTTCTCTGTTAAGCCGGATCGAACGGGTAAAGCCGAATATCGAGGGTAACCTTGAAGTGTGAGAGTTCCTTAAAGGATTGAAACAGGTATTTATACCGGAAGAAAAGCGGAAAAAGGATGTCCGCCTTATTGATGCCGAAGATATTTCACAAAACATCTACCATGTCACCGGTGAGTTCAGTTTTACAAACGGAAGCAAGACGATCCGGCAGGATGTTGTTTTTCTCATAAACGGGATTCCGGTTCTCTTTATAGAAACCAAATCCGCAAACAAAAAAGAGGGAATTGAAGAAGCCATCGACCAGATAAAACGGTATCATACCGAATGCCCGGAACTTCTTGCAATCAATCAGGTGTATGCCTTAACTCATATCCTGAAATACTATTACAGCTCGACATGGAATACATCTGCAAAACACCTGTTCAACTGGAAAGAGGAAGTACAGGGTAATTTTGAAACCCTTGTGAAGAAATTCTTGAATAGAGAACGGATAGTGAAACTCATTACCGATTATATCCTCTTTACACGGAAAGACGATGAACTCACAAAAGTCGTCCTCCGTCCCCACCAGATCCGGGCTGTTCAGAAGATCGTAGTCCGTGCAGAGGACAGGAGAGAGTTTTCCAGGAAGACTGCCAAACTTGTACAGGAACATACGGCAAGCGGGAAAATACAGAGTTCGCTGGAAATTCTAGCGTTGGCTACGCCCACAACCCAAATCAAGAGAAGCAGGAAATAATTTATACCTGTAATTACATCAGATCCAGAAAGGATCCGGCC
>JAFGQK010000285.1 GCA_016935735.1 Spirochaetales bacterium
ATTTTAAGCAAAATAGATAAACGTTGGCCGCCAGGTTAATGAGACCAGTATAATAAAAAGAACCTGGATAGCTTGTTAATTGGGTTGCGGGCTTAAGCCTTCGTTATGGATTAAGCCGGTGAACAATCCGGACAAATCGCCTTTTTGTTCTCCAGTATCTGGTTTTTTTTCGCTTCTTCGTATTGTTTTTTAATCTTTTCAATATTAACATTCTAATCAAAATAGATCTGTGCCGGAGTATAATACTTATGTACACAGTGCGGACGCACATTGTTATATTCAGGAATAAACTTTGTAAGGTGTTTATTAAGTGAGTTTAGTGTTTTGCCTTGCCATATTTACACCTGTTAAGGAACTTTTATCAAATAAAGGAGAAGATGTAAAAAAGATGAAAGAAAGAATGAGAGATTATTGTGCATTACTATCGAATGAAGAAGAAGTACTCTATAATAAAATTTATACTCATATAAGGACCCTTGGTTATAGACCAGGAAAAGAAAAAAAGAAGTCTATAAGCTACAATTTTATACATAAAACTGTGAAAAGTAGTGTCATAAAATTCAGTAGTGAACGTGATGTCCCATTTCTAAAACTCAAGTTTTTCGCTGCAAAGGATTATTCTGAATACTTTCGCAAAGCATTGAGAAGAACAATAGAAGAATTTAATTTTAAGTACACTGGATGTTACAAGTGTGGTAGATGCCAAAATACTCCTCAAGGTTATACAATCAGCTATAATGATGGAAGAACTTTTTTTCGTTGTGGTTATGAATTGATTGAACTTTATAATATCGATGATAATCTCGTATGTGAAATTAATAATCTTATAACAATTCAACATGAATACTACATGAAAAAAATAGAAAACAGCCAATAGAAAATTACTATAGTCTTTTATCTTTACAAAAGACATATAATTTCATAAAACCAGGATATGATTGACATAATCGCTTTCCTGGGGAATACCGGGAAGCAATATGCATATACCCGCCATAATCTGCCGTGGATATTGATCGACTATCTTTCATCCTCTCCAGGTCTTGTCTGGAAGGAGAAGTTTCATGGGGCGTATACTTTTTATCCGGCTGCTGAAAGGAAAATCATTCTGGTAAAGCCACACACCTATATGAATAAAAGCGGGGAATGCATTCAAAAAGTACTGCACTTTTTTAAAACTCTGCCCGGCCAGCTTCTGGTTATCCATGATGATACGGAACTCGATTTTGCACAGATTGATTTCAAATCCGGTGGGGGACTTTCCGGCCACAATGGGCTCCGGCATCTGGTATCATCCATAGGTACAAAGGATTTCAAGCGGATGCGTCTTGGTATATCGCGCCCATCCCACGGGAATCTTTCATCTTATGTACTCGGTGTTTTTAATCCTGATGAGTCTGCTGTCCTGCCCCGTTATCTTGTGAATGCAGCAGAAGCACTTGAATACTGTATTTCCCATGGATTTGAATCTGCCCGGGAAAAGTTTCAAAAAAAATATGTCCTGGGATAACGAAAGGTAATCCGGAAATCAATATAAAAAAAGAGGACTCCTTTTCAAGAGTCCCCTTCTTTGTATCTTGTTAAACGATTTTATTCTGTCCGTACATTTACAATTTTACCGCCTTTGTACTGCCAGATATCAAAAGGGGTGACTACATCACCATTGCTGTCATAATTCACAGCACCGGCTGCACCTTCATAGTCAATATCTTTTCCTTCATCCAGGAGTTTAAAAGCCTTTGCAAATTCGCCGGGCCGGACAATCTCCCCGGGAGGACCGGCAATCGTACGAAGGTTATTCCTGATATTTTCCGGTGTGAGTTCTTTTTTCTGGACACTGGTAAGATAAGCAGCAAGACCGATTGTTGCAGTGGCGTCGTATGCATTGGTAATAAACGGAAGGGGAGGCAGTTCGCCAAATTCCTTTTTATAGGCTGTATTAAAAAATTCTAAAGAATCCCCACCCACAGAACCAGGGGCTGTTCCATACTGACCTTCAATATTCTCTGCACCGATTATTTCAATAATTTTTTCCGATTTTGTCCCGTCACAGAACAGGAAACTTTTATAACCATGGAGTTCGATTGCTTCTGCAAGGTAGATAATTGCACTTTCCGGGTAGGTAAATGCTGCCAGAACATCCGGTTTCGGTGCTAAAAGCTGGCTTAATTCCGCTGTATAGGATTCTGCCTGCTGGGTAGCTGGTACAGATGCAACTACTTTTTTACCGGCAGCTTCATATGTCTTTTTAAAAGCTTCTGCAAGCCCCTGACCATAGGAATTATCGACATAAATAATAGAGACAGTATCATACATTTCCGCTGCCATCTCTCCTGCAATCTTTCCCTGAAGATCATCCGAAGGACATGTCCGGAAAAGATAATCTTTCCCCCTGTCTGCAGGAAGATCGGTGATAACAGGGGATGTGGAAGATGGGGATATAAGAATGATATTATTAGGACAGGTAACAGATTCCGCTACCGCCATCGTAACACCACTCCCGAGTGCACCGACTATTGCAATCACTTTATCTATATCCACCAGTTTCCTTGCCGCATCTGTTGCAGCAATCGGGTTTGTCTCGCTGTCTGCATTGGCAAGTTCAACCTTAAGCCCTGCTTCTGATAACTGCTTTGCTGCAAGTGTAACACCATTCTGGATAGCCGGCCCATACTCTCTCAAATCCCCGGTAAGAGCCATAAGGGTTCCCACCTTGATCTTTTTTGCCGGTAATTTTTCCCCGGTCCCGAGAGCAGCCAATACAATAAAAACAAGGCATAACACCATTATATAGGATACAATTTTTTTCACATTTAGACCTCCTTTTATAGCATTTTTGATAGACTATAAAATAAATCTTTAGAAAGTCAAGTATATTTTGTTTTTTGTTTATGGGAGTAATTTTACTATCAATTTTTAAAATCAAAGGCAATGATAACTATTAAGGAAGGTTCTTGCAAAAATACTATATTTACTGTAAGAACCAACCTATACAAAAGCGGAGTATTTTTAATTCCTTTTAGTATAAGAACATAAAAATACTCCAAAGCCAATTGTAGAAAAACTACAACTATTATTGGATTTTTGTAATTGGTTAAAGGAATAAAATTTTATTCTTTCCGGGAATTACTGACCGGGAGAATAAAACTATAAAAAAAGAGGCCCCTCAGGGCATAACCTGCTAAAAGGGGCCAGGGTTTGCTGATTTTACATGCTGCACAGATATCCATTTAAAGCAAGGTATTATTTTCAGAAGATCCGCCTTGCCGCTTGGCCACCCCTGTACACAAAAGACTTCTGGACAAATCTTTTGAGTACAGGGGGCGGGATTCGAACCCACGATAGATCAGCATTACACCTTACTCCTCGATTGCAGCAACAGCAAGAATGCTTGAGCCTGGAATAATAGCTTAAGCCTGTGAAAGGTTATGATACTGCGTGTGCCGTTTCGCCACCCCTGTACTCAACAGATTTAAAAGGTTTTTGAAGAACTTTTAACATCTTTTGAGTACAGGGGGCAGGATTCGAACCTGCAAAAGCCTTTCGGCCTGTATCATCCTTTTATAAAAATAAGGTTAAGATTAAATCTGGCTCCCCGGCCAAAGCCAGGGAACTATTCCTTATTATTCAAAAATATAATCAAGAATAAGATCCCCAAAATCCGATTTTTCGACTTCTGCATTATTTGCTTCTTCCCTGGCATATTTTACCGCTTTCTGTAATTTTTGTATTTTCTCAAGAAGTAAATCCCTTTTTTTCTTTGTTGTTGCGCCGGAAAATTTAACAGTATGCCAGTACCCTACTGCTTTGTCTATATATATAAGTTCAGTCTGGGCAGGGTGTTTTTCAGTTGCCTCATATTTTACAATTACTTCTGGTATCTTTTTTGTCCGTATTGTCTTCTTTTCCTCACTTACATAACAATTAGTCTGCTCATTATATATCCATTTTTCAGAAGGATCCAGGGTGGGAAGTGAGTTAACAAATGTATTTATATCCTCAAGTTGTTTTTCCAGAAAAAGCAGGTGTGTGACCGGCACATCACTGGCAATCACTTTACCATCAACTTCAATAGCTGCCTTTGCATAGCAATTCGCTATATCCTGGGTTGCTACAATATTAAACATCCCGGTAAGGACATTTTTTACTTCTTTTATTGAATCCTCTACTGTTATCTGAACAAACTTTTCTTCCCTGGGGAGTTGTTCCCCTTCTTCATCAATCGGTTCATAGATTTTGGAAATTCCGCTAAAAAGGACATCCTTATCCAGTTTTTGATAGATTTTCGTCATCACTTTCTTTGCCCTGCTTTTTTCTCCGTTTCCGACTGCGATGATCTGATTGAGTTTGCTTTTTCTGCCTGCCATATAACACCTCATTTAAAAGTACTGTAATCATTGTTAATTATAGTTAAATATAATATTTTGTCAAATGTGCATATGAGCAGGATTAATGGGTATTAGTATGGTTATTTGTGTGAAAAGTCCTTGACATGTTATTTTTATCTTTTTTATACTCCTTTTATGTCTAAGAAAATAACCGTTATAGGGACAGGATATGTAGGACTTGTTGCTGTTGTCGGGCTTGCGGATTTCGGGAACAGCCTTACCGGGGTCGATATTGACAGGGCAAAAGTCGAAAAGCTTAATAAAGGTATCCCGACAATTTATGAACCGGGAATTGGAGAATATCTGCAGCGTAATATTCAGGCAGGACGCCTTCATTTTACATCAGATATTGGGGAGGGAATCCGAAATTCCGAGGTTATCTTTATAGCAGTCGGTACACCGCCAAAGGATAATGGAGATGTGGATCTTTCCCAGGTTGAAGCTGTCGTGGATTCAATAAGTTCCAACATTTCCAGTTATAAAGTAATTGTCACAAAATCCACCGTACCCATAGGAACGAACAAATGGATAAAGGAAACACTTAAAAAGAAATCAGGTTTTCATGATTTTGATATTGTATCAAATCCTGAATTTTTAAGGGAAGGAAAAGCTTTGCACGATTTTTTTCACCCGGACAGGATCATCGTCGGATTTGAATCGGAACGTGCAAGGGAATATATGGATGATGTTTACCGGCCGCTCTATCTTATACAAACACCTTTTGTCTGGTGTAATATCGAAACAGCAGAACTTATCAAATATGCAAGTAACACCTTTCTCGCTACAAAGATCACTTTTATTAATCAGATGGCGAATCTTGCAGAAGCGATTAACGCAGATATCCATGTTATTGCAAAAGCGATGGGGATGGATGGCCGGATCAGCCCCAAATTCCTCCATCCCGGCCCCGGGTTTGGCGGATCATGTTTTCCCAAGGATACGAAAGCCCTTATTCATATTGGAGAAAGTTTCGGTGTGGATATGAGTTTGATACGCGAAGTGATGAATGCAAATGAAAGACAGAAAGACCTTATGGTGGATAAACTCAAATCACTCCTTGGCACACTTCATGGGAAAACAATTGCTCTTTTAGGTCTTGCTTTTAAAGCAGAAACGGATGATATCCGGGATTCCCCTGCAATAAATATTGTGGAAAAACTTATACAAGAAGAAGCAATCATCAAAGCCCATGATCCCGAAGGCATAGACAATTTTAAAAGAATTTATCCCCGGTTTACTGTAAACTATTATACGAATGAATTCGATGCAATAGATGGTGCCGATGCAATTATCATATGTACGGAGTGGAATGAATACAGGAATCTTAACCTGGAAATTGCAAGGAAAAGGATGAAAGGAAATGTTATTTTTGATACACGAAATGTCCTTGACAGCGATTATGTAAAAGAAATGGGATTTGTATATAAAGGCCTTGGAAGGGGATAGAAAGTTTTTTTTCCTGGTGCAGTATTGTATTGTTCATTTTTTCCTTTTCATCCTGATTTAGATAATATATAGGTAAAGGAATTATGATAGAAGAAATTCGACCGGAAAGCGATTTATCCAGATGTGTACATGTCCTGGCCTGCTCCTTTAAAACGGTTGCCGAAGAATTTCATTTAACAGAACAAAATGCCCCGACAAATCCGGCATTCCTCACCATCGATCGGTTACAGGAATATCTGAAAAAGAATATAACGCTCTATGGGTATTACAAAGAGAAAGAACTCATTGGTTGTATTGCCATAGAAAAATCTCATACGGAAAATAGAACCTTTTTTATTGAAAGGCTGGCTGTTATCCCTGAACAGCGTCATAAGGGATATGGCAGAGAATTAATCCAATTTGCACTAAAGAAAATTAAGGAAAGGAAAGGGGATAAAGCTTCAATCGGGATAATAAATGAAAATAAGAGATTAAAAGAATGGTATATAAAGATAGGATTCAGGGAGGTGAGTGTGAAGACTTTCAGTCATTTACCGTTTGAAGTATGTTTTTTAGAAAAAGTGATTGAATAATGAAATGGTGAACAAAGAGTATCCATACGGTAATTTCTGTGTGGGTTTTATTGTACATAAAAGCTTCGTGAGAGAGGTTGTCTATGAAAAAATTTATTGCTGTTTTTTTATTATTTTTTCTTATTATCTTGATCATTTTTACAATTTCACTGCCGTTATTCCTTGCTTTCATGAAAATACATATATTTACGGAAATTGAAAGGATGTTATTAAGTATCATTATTACTTTTTTATCTGTTATTCTTGGATTCAGGATATTGAAATTCCAGGATACCTCCATTAGAAAATGGAAGTCTGCTGTTATCAGTGCCTGTGACAACTTAATCGCCATGAGTGCACAAGCCAGGAATCTGAAAGAATCACAGGAAAATTCAAGAAAAAAAATCGAGGAGTATTTATCCGATTATAATGAACCGGAATTGAATAATCTGAAGACCGTTCTTGATATCAAATGTCAATCATGTACCGAACATGTAGATCATTTAAAAATGCAAATTGATACGAGTCTGGATCATTGGGAAAATGTTATTGAAGGTCTTTGTGATTCTCCATACTGCATGCAGATGCATAATGCCATAGATAAAAAAAGGCAGAAACTGAATATTGAATAAGGATATAACCGGTCAAAATATTTAACGAATAGAGTGGCTTACATTGGGGAATGTAAGTTTATAAATAGATTTTATGCCGGATTTATAAAAGTCCCAGCGGGAATGCCCTGGATCAGGAAAAATTTTGATTTTTCACCTGAAAACTGTATACTTTATAGTGAAAGGAATATTGTGTCGTAATATATATGAAGAATCAAAATAATCCCTGTTTCCTGGGTGCAATCTCACTCCTCATATGCGGGATATTTTTTCTGTTCTCGCTATGTTATTCCTGTGTTTCCACACCAAAGAAGACTGATAATATGGATAAAACAACCGAAAAAAGCACAGGTAATTCTGATTCGGGATCCGGCACCGATTCAACAAAATCAGAGAATACTTCTACAGGGCAGGGGAAGAATAAAACCTCCTTGTCGGATAATAACACGAAAACCTTTTTCAATAAGGGAAAAAATACCTTCTGGGGAAAAACCATTTCTTTAGATATGGATGAAAGAAATATTTACATTTATGTCTATGTGTTTATTTTCACTCTTCTCTATTTGATTTTTGTCATTGGTATGATACGAAAAAAAAGGAAGAGATAATCAGTCTTCGACTACATGGGTTTTGAACATCTCCCGGTACCCATTCCACTTCTCTTTATCCCACCCGCCATCCGGTAAGATACAGTCTGCGGCACATAATCCCATTTCGATGGTATGGTGTGTATTATCATGAACAAATAAAGCCTGCCTGCCCAGGGGAATGATGTCCGGGATTGTTTTCAGGTAGTCCTCGATGACCTGTATTCGTTTCTCAAATTCAAGGTCGTATGACGGGTATGCATGTGCAGTGCGTCTTATAAAGGATTCCTTAACAAGTCCATCGACCGGCAGTCCGACCTGCCGGAGTCCATGGATGACCAGGCCGGCGATTTCTTCCGGTTTCGTGTTCCAGAGTTTTCCCCCGACTTTACAGGGGATTTCCGCACAGAGTCCTGTTAATCCTTCCGGTATCCCGGATGCGGAGTAATTCTTTGGTTCGGATAATCGTGAGAACACGATCCCTTTCTCCGGGAAATAGTGGGCATCATACCTGGTAAATTGCTGGGTGTTCAGGATCAAATAGCAAAAAAGCATGCCCCGGTATTTTACTTCCTTACATGCTTCTACCAGAAAATCCGGCTTCTTTTCTGTTAGTGCGTTCACTAAATCAGGTATCGGGATAGTGGAAAATGCAAGGTCATAGGGGATGGTTATATCATTTTTTGTTATGATTACCTTCCCGGCAGGATCAATGCTTTTCAGTTCGTGGGAAAGAAGAATTTGTCCTCCCTTTTCTTTTATTTTTTCAGCAAATTTGTCAAATAGCTGGATAAATCCTTTCCGTGGATAGAAAAACCTTCCTGCCCCTTTTTTTCTGAAAACAGGAATAACAGAGAGAACCTTCATGATCATCTTCCCGATGTTATTTGTAGATACCCTCCGCTGTGCCTGTACTGCGGAAAGTTCACCCGGGGAGAACCCCCAGAGTTTTTCCGCATAGGGAAAATAGAAATGGGTGCATATGGTCTTTCCCAGTCCATATAAAAGCACATCGGAAAAAGACCGCGGATTTTTCTTCTTTTTCCGGAAGGGTTTGGAGAGAACATCTGCCAGGATACCGAGAAAAAAAGTAATTGGCAGGTGAAGCATGAAATTAAAAAGCTTAAGGGGAAATTTGACATACCTGCCAAGCAGCCGGACTCTCCCGTCCCGCGGCCTGTCCAGCAGGTCATCACCTAACAGACTGCGAATGTCGTCAAGCAGGTTTTCCCCGGTTGCAGGATGAAGCCTGTGGCTGCCATAGTCAAAAATCAATCCCCTGTACTCAAAACCGGATGCAATACCCCCGGCATACCCTTCTTTTTCCACTATAGTGATGGAAACATTTTTCCCTTTACCATGAAGCAAGTAATATGCAAGGGATAATCCTGCGGGTCCTGCACCGATAATAATAATTCTTTTTTTGCCAGTCATCGTACGTTATACTTCCTTGGTTCCCGGACTTTGGAGTGATAGCCTGCAAAATCCTGTTTTTCTATATACACATCATGCCAGAGCATATAGTTCAATAACCCCCAGAAAAAACGACCATGATCCTTTTTCATCGTCATGTGTTCATCCCAGAGAGACCGTATTTTCTTCCCGTTAAAAAGTCCGGTCTGTTCGAGCCTCTTTTCCGATACCATCTCTTCTGTAAGCTCCCGGAGTTCTGCCCTGAACCAGCGGGAATAAGGCATTTCAAGTCCGACCTTTTTTTTGTCAAGAATTTCCCGTGGGAGAAGGCCTTCCAGTCCTTTTCGTAAGAGGTGCTTTTTTCTTAATCCCTTCATTTTATACTTTACAGGAACAGTGGCGAGAAACCGGACCAGATCATTATCAGTAAAGGGAACCCTGGCCTCTATGGAATGAGCCATTGACATCCTGTCGTTTTTAATCATGAGATCATCCGGCAGGTGATATGAATACTCCAGATACATTAGCCTGTTCAGCTCATCATCGGCACCACAATGCTGATATGCATCGGTGAAAAATTGAACAGAGGGATGAAATTCCCGGAACCGGTCAGGTTCTTTCAGTACTTCTTTTTTTACCTGGTCCGAAAGGACAACACGCCAGAAGAAATGGGAATTCGGGACATCAAGCTCGGTACCTTCCGTAAACCGTTTTGCCTTGAATTCCAGGCTTAACTTTTTATGCGAAACAGGAAGCAGATGCACAAGCGGATGGATTATCCCTTTCCTGAGAAATCCCGGAACAATTCTCCTGTATAAAGACCGGATTTTATACGCAGCATAGGTATCATATCCTGCATAAACCTCATCCCCCCCTTCGCCGGATAAAAGCACGGTGATAAAGTCTTTTGCACATTCTGCAAGGATATAAGTGGGGATAGCAGAACCGTCTGCATAAGGTTCATCAATATAGGTGAGATATTGGGGAAGAAGGGAAAGAACCTTTTCCGGTGTTACCATAATTTCATGATGAGTGGTCCCGATCTTTTCTGCAACAAGCTGTGCAAACGGGGATTCATCAAAACTTGTATCCTGGAAAGCAAGGGAAAACGTATGAAAATCCGGGTTTCCCCGTATCTCTGCCATGAGTGCCGTGAGCGCACTTGAATCAATTCCCCCGGAAAGCATCACTCCTACCGGCACATCAGCGATAAGCTGCCGTTTTACGGCTTTCGTCAGGTAATCATAAGAAAGCTCAATTGCATCCTTTTCACTCATTGTATGATCGATGTTATACGGCAAATCAAAAAACCTGCTTATTTGAGGTGTTCGATTTTCCATACTGATGATAAGCATATGTCCGGGACGGAGTTCTTTAATCCCGTCAAAAGCAGTATGCGGACCGGGTATATAATCAAAGCTTAAGAAATGGAAAAGTCCCTCAAGAGACGGTACCGGTGAATAGTCCGGGGAAGAAACAAGGGCTTTGAGTTCTGAAGCAAACCATAAAATACCGCCTTTTTCCATATAAAAGAGGGGCTTAATACCATAGGGATCCCTTGCAAGGATGAGTGTCCGGGTTTTCACATCCCAGAGTGCAAAGGCATACATCCCATTCATCTTCTGTGTAAACTCTTTTCCTATTTCTTCATAAAGGTGGATAATCACTTCTGTATCTGTTTTTGACCGGAATTGATGTCCCTTTTCTTTTAACCTGTAATCCCGTATGATGTCCTGGAAATTATAGGTCTCTCCGTTATAAGCGATCCATACAGTACCATCCTCATTCGTCATTGGCTGTTTCCCGGATTCAGAAAGGTCAATAATACTTAATCGCTGGTGAGCCAGGTAACAGGGACCATTGTGATATAATCCAAAAGCATCCGGTCCCCGGTGTTTGATTGTTCCTGCCATATTGATGACGATATCTTCCAGTTCCCTGTTATTCCTCCTGCTTGAAAGATTCAATAATCCAACAAAACCACACATATACAACCTCGACACTTTTTCTATTTTATCCAGTCTTCCTTGTCCTGATTGATGTATTTATTCAATTGATTGTCATCGTAAATATCATCGATCAGACACATTATTATACATATACTCAAAACATTGCAAGCTTTCCCGGGTGGAAATTACAGGGAGATATTTTACAGAGAGCCGGTTTATTAAGGATGAAATGACAATCAGAATTCAACTATGGCCGACTCGAATTGCCAGGGGGAAAAAACGGATTTTCTAGAAAAAAAATAAAAGAAAATGAAGGCAGCAGGAAACTTTGTGCAGTTAATACTATAGAGAGGGAAAGGGAAAACCGCCTTTTTTTAACGACATTACAGTTATGTAAAATACAATTTCACCTCGATTATATTTTTAAAAAGGAGTAATATATGAGTGAGGAAAAGCCTGAAATTACCACTTTCCATTTTAAGATGGATATTAAAATGATGGATGAGTTGACTGATCTTTCATTATTTCAGAAGACACAAAACCTGTCTGAGACAATATGCAGAATTTTGATGCAGTTGTTTCCTGTTATTGAGAAAGAGGATAAGGAGGGTGTACAGCGTCTTAGTGAATATAAACTGATAAATGAAGATATGAATGTAAAACGGAAGCATGTTATTGTTCAAATACCGGATTTTTTGTACAGGCGCTTAAAGTGTTTGCATGATGTATTAAATTATTATAGCATGGCCCAATTGGTGAGGGATTTGCTTTTGTGGTTTTTGGATCTGGTAAGGAGATTTGGTGATGGATATGAAGAAGAACTGATGAAAGTAATAAATGAATGGGTAAAAATCAGTAGCAATACCCAATTTTTAATAAAATATATACATCAATTGCTCGCATTCGAAAGTGAAATAATGAGGATTATAAAGTTTTTCAACATATACACGCTTCATTTTACTCCATATAGGGTATTTCGATTATAAATAATCCCTGAAAACTCAAACAACCCCGCTCCCCCAGATTAACAGACAAACCTGAGTTTTATTGTTGTATACCTTGATTTTTCCTTGCCATTATAATACAATAGCCCGTATTTATAACTTTATTCAAATTATTAAGGATGAAAATGAGTGACAATTCGTATAAAAAGGTAGTTGAATCCCGTAAAAGGCCGCTGTTTTCGAAGCGTGTCATCATCACAGCCGGGATGCCCTATGGAAACAAGGATCTTCACTTCGGACATATTGGTGCCATTTTCGTTCCTGCAGATATTTTTGCCCGGTTTTTACGGGACCGTATTGGCAGGGAGAATGTTATATTTATTTCAGGAACAGATTGCTATGGCTCCCCGATTATGGAAGATTACCGCCTGCTTGTTGAAAAAGGTGTATTTAAAGGAACCATCCAGGATTTTGTTATCCAGAATCATAATAAACAGGTGGAAGCATTAAAAGCTTACAATATCAATTGTAATCTTTTTGCAGCGTCGAGTTTCGGCCGGTCTGCAGAAATCCATCGCCAGATATGTGCCCAGATTTTTTCTACTCTGTATGAGAATGGGCATCTGTTGAAAATGACATCCCAGCAATTCTATGATAAAGATTTTGAAACTTTTCTTAATGGACGCCAGGTTGTGGGAAGCTGTCCAATACTTGGGTGTTCTTCCGAAAAAGGATATGCAGATGAATGCTCCCTTGGCCACCAGTACAGGGAAATCGATCTTATCGATCCCAAAAGTACTCTATCCGGGAAAAAACCGGAGATGAGGGATGTTTCAAACTGGTATTTTAACCTGCCTGGTTTTCTCGATTCATTAAAACATTGGGTCGATTCTCTGATCGCTCTCCCCGGTTGCCGTGAGTTTGTCACAAAAAGTTTTTATGAATTCCTCGAACCCCCTGCACTTTATGTTAAAAAGAATCAACTGGATTTATTGGAATCTATTCTGAACAGATTACCCGAACATACACAAACAGAAGGTACAGATAAATCAATTCTGCTTATCTTTAAAAAACTGGAGCAGAGGGAGAAGGCATGTACTCTGCTTGCTGAACATGCGATCCGGTACCGGACGGGGAAAACACTGGTTCCCTTCCGGTTAACAGGGAACATAGAGTGGGGTGTCCCTGTTCCAGTACTCGAAGATTTAAATGGGCTTACGTTCTGGGTCTGGCCGGAATCCCTGTGGGCCCCCCTTTCATTCACTGCCACCTATCTTGAACAGGAAGGGAAAAGTGCAGATGACTGGAAAGCCTGGTGGACTTCCGGTGATACGGAAATTTATCAATTCATCGGTGAAGATAATCTTTATTTTTACGGGATAGCAGAAATGGCCATGTTCATGGGTATGCGGGGAAAAGGAACAGCCGTAAATCCCGGGGAAGATGATATCCGGTTGCCGGAACTCATTGTAAACAAACATCTTCTTTTCCTTGATAAAAAGGCAAGCAGCAGCGGAAAAATAAAACCCCCTATGGCAAGGGATTTATTAAAGTTTTATACCGCAGACCAGTTGCGTGCACACTTTTTCAGCCTCGGGCTATCAATCCGGAGTGTGGGAATCAAACCAAAACCACTTGATCCCAAAGCATCGGAAAAATCAGGTGATCCGGTGTTAAAAGAAGGAAATCTTTTATGTAATGTTTTTAACCGGGCAGTAAGAACCTGTTTTTACACCATGCAGACATATTTTAACGGGAAAATACCTGTAGGCGATATTACTGTCGGAGTGCTTGAACAATCCGCAACAGCAGTTCTGGATTTTGAAGAAGCAATGTTCAAACATGAATTTCATAAGGCTATGGCCGTGCTGGATAATTATATCCGGGGAATAAATAAGTACTGGGAAAGCAGTATAAGAATAGTAAAAGAAAATGATGATGAACTGGTAAGAAAGCAGGCGCTTATCGACACCTTTCATATGGTAAGAACCGCTACGGTTCTACTTCACCCCATCGCACCGACCGGCACGGAAATGATCCGTGAATATCTGAATGTGGGTGAAGAGTTCTTCCAATGGGAGTATATCTTTGAACCACTCTATTACTTTATAAAAGATCCGGAAAATCATGAGTTTAAATTCCTGGAGTCCAGGGTTGACTTCTTTGAAAAACATCCAGACCAGGTAAAACACTAAACCGATAATGATTTATCTTTCCTCTATAAATCATAAAAGATAACGCCAGGTAAGATATGAATGTGTGTGACTTAAAATCCTGTTAAAATAACAGGATTTTAAACAGAATAACAAACCGTTGGCCGCCAGGGTAATAATGAAAAGAACCTGGACAGTCTTATAATTGGATTATTGGTGCAGCCAGTGTTATGCATATATAAATGAAGATAAAAAATATAAAAAAGTATGGATTATCTCCACCAATTTTGATAAATTCATCTTCTTGAGGAAGCAGGATAATATGATAAAACCGGGATTTGACAATGAAAAATATCTGCATATGCAGGAAGAAGCTATTCTAAGGCGGGTAAAGCAGTTTGATAACAAGTTATATCTGGAGTTTGGCGGTAAACTCCTCTATGATTACCATGCATCACGGGTCCTCCCCGGCTTTGACCCAAATGTAAAAATTCAGCTTCTTCATAAATTGAAGGATACTATCGATATCATCCTGTGTATTTATTCAGGTGATATTGAGCGAAAAAAGGTAAGGGCAGATTTTGGGATCACGTATGATGCCGATGCTCTTAAATTGATAGATGATTTAAGGGAATGGGGCATTGATGTTACGGCAGTAGTTATTACCCGTTATGAAGAGCAGCCAGCTGCAACGATTTTTAAGAACAAGCTTGAACGAAACAACATAAAAGTGTACACACACCGTTTTACAAAGGGGTATCCGACAGATGTGGATCTTATTGTCAGTGATAGCGGATATGGCGCAAATCCTTATATTGAAACAGTTAAGCCACTGGTTGTTGTTACAGGACCAGGCCCGGGAAGCGGGAAACTTTCCACCTGTCTTTCCCAGCTGTATCATGACCATAAAAAGGGTCTGCAATCCGGTTATGCCAAATTTGAAACCTTTCCTATCTGGAACCTGCCGTTGCATCATCCGGTGAATATTGCCTATGAATCGGCCACTGCCGATATCCGGGACCGTAATCAGATCGACCATTTTCACCTGGAAGCGTATGGAGAGAAGGTTGTCAATTATAACAGGGACCTGGAGATATTCCCTGTGTTAAAACGTATCTTACGGAAAATAATGGGGGAGGAGTCCCTGTATAAATCGCCAACAGAGATGGGGGTGAACAGGGCCGGTTTCGGTATTATTGACGATGGGGTGATAAAAGAAGCTGCAAAACAGGAAATCGTAAGGAGGTATTTCCGCTATTCCTGTGAATACATTATGGGTCTGGCAGAATATCATACAGTGGAAAAAAACATTCTTCTTATGGAGGAACTGGGTATTCATCAGGAATACAGAAAAGTGGTGGAACCTGCCAGAAAATCGGCAAAAGAAGCAGAACAAAAAGGAAAAGGGCATGAAGGAATCTATTGTGGAGCTGCCATTGAGCTTCATGATGGTACAATCATTACCGGAAAGAATTCACCTTTAATGCATGCAGCATCAGCAATGGTGCTTAATGCAATAAAATACCTGGCGAAAATACCAGATAATATCCATCTTTTACCGGAGATTATTATCGAATCGGTCTGGAAGCTTAAAAAAGAAGTGTATGCTTCAAAAAATTTAAGTATGGACCTGGAGGAAACCCTTATCGCTTTAAGTATAAGTGCCACAAATAATCCTGTAGCTACTATAGCGTTGAAAAAATTAATAGATTTTAAACTCTGTGAAGTTCATATCACCCATATCCCCACCCCGGGTGATAATGCCGGTTTAAGGAAACTGGGAGTAAATCTGACCAGTGATCCGGGATTTACGACAAAGTTTCTCTTTGGGGGTTAAATAAATAACGGTATTCACTTCCCCTGCGGAAATTTCTAAAAAAATGGAAATATTGGCAAAAAGCAGTCAGGAAATTTTTGAAATGATGAAATAATCACTGAATTCCGGCTATGTAACTTATATAATAAAGAATTTCCCTGCTTTTCATTTGTGAAAAATAATGGTACTATTCTTTATTCAAAACAGATTTTTTTAGCAATAATAAAAAAGATGGAAAAAGACAGTATTTCATGTTTTTATCAGGATTTTTTTACAAACAAGGAAGGAATGTATGAAGTGTAATGAAAAAAAGTTCAATGGACACAGGTCAGTGGAAATAGTAACAGACAGTATTCAGCTTGTTATCACCACAGATTTTGGACCCAGGATCGTATTCTGGGGAAGGCCGGATAAAGAGAATCTTCTGGTATGGGCCCCGGGAAAATTTACCCGGGGGGAATGGGATCTCCTTGGCGGGCACAGGGTCTGGTCAACCCGGCCCCTGGCAGATGAATGTGAAGAAACCTATAGAATAGATGATCTTTCCTGCGAAGTACAACGAATTGATTCCGGCTGGATAATCACCGCTCCCTGCGATTCTTATAATAATACACGCCGCGGGATCGGGGTAAGGGTTCTGGGTGATAATAAAGTAGAAATAGATAATTTCCTTATTAATACAGGGGATATGCTTTACAGCGGCGGTGTATGGTCAGTGACTTCTACTTTACCGGATAAAACCACTCAATATGGTATTCCCCTGGGTGATGGCAGTATGTGGGACTATTGCAAAATAGTTATGTTCCGCAGGTGGGATGAGCACTTTGGCAGTTTTAATGACGACCAGTTTTCTTTTACTCACGATATGATGATGGTAAACCCGGGAGGTAAAGAAAATAAAAGATGCGTACAGGCAGACAGGGGGATTATTGCCATGCATGATCCGGCAAGAAAAGTTCTTTTTGCAAAGAAAGCCGGCTATGACCGGCATGGTATATATCCGTACGGATGCAATCTGGCTGTTTATATTGCACCCGGGAATGAGATGGTTGAAATGGAAACAATGGGACCCGAAAGAATGCTTAAACCGGGAGAGAGTCTTCATAATAAAGAGGTATGGGTACTTGAATCATCAGATACAGGTCTGGACTCAAAAAAACTCATCTCACTATTCAATAAAGACGGTTAATACCCTTCTTTCATCATAATTGAATAACATTAGTTTTTCTTTAAAAAAAAGTCCTCATCTATCTGCATGGACGACATGATTCTTTTTCGGATTTAAAATAGTGTTAACAATGCTTGATAAGGAGAGTAAAAAATGAAAAAGAGTATTAAGTTGTTTTTTGCTATTTCCCTTGTACTGTCAATTCCTGTATTTTCAATTTTTTCCCAGGTAACAGGAGATGTGAACAAGGACAGTTCTGTTGATATTATTGATGCCCTTATAACAGCCCAGTACTATGTAGGCCTGGATCCTGTTGTTTTTTTCCCGGAATTCGCAGATGTTAATTGTGATGGAGAAACGGCCTTGGACAACTTGCCGATGATCTTTATGATGATAAGCTTGATCCTGTTATGATTTATCATTCCGGTGCTGTACATGTATGCGGGGGTTTCAGCCATTCAGTTGTATTGCGGATACCCACGGAAATGGCATTCAGCCAGAATGGAGATTACCCGGTAACATTATACGCCGGTCAAAGCTACAATTTTGATGTTATTATGGAATCAGCTCTAGAAGGGAGTTTTGGCGGGGTTATCTCTATTGAAACCGATATACCGGAAAAACAGATTATCCATGTCCCGGTATGGGGAACTGTCACTCCCTGACCGTATTCTTTAATAAACGGGTTTATTATTCAGACGTTTCCATACAAAGCAATTTTATGAATAAAGCTGTCCCCCGGATCATAAAGGGGGGCTGCTTTTTTTATCTGTATAGCAGGAATAAATCCTTTTTCCTGTATTACTTACCTGCAAATTCTTGTTTTTTAGGAAAAAATTCTTAAACAGTAATACTTGCGCTGGCCGGAACCTATAAAAATATCATGCAAATTGCAGGGAATAACTCGTTTCCTGCCTCTCATGATTTGGGTTGTGGGCATAACCAACGCTGCATGCATCAGCCTGCAGTATCCTGATGTTTTGCATTATTTATCCTTTTTCCCAGCTCGATAATCGCCTTGTTTACCACTTCTTTTAGTGCCTCGACAGTAAACGGCTTTTCGACGAAATAGGTAAACAGGCCGCTCACGAGTTCTTCTTTAAACAAATGAATCGTCCCATACGCTGTGCAGAAAATGCATACAAATTGTCCATCATTGTATGTTTCCTGTATTTTCTTTAAAAGTTCTATTCCATTCATACCGGGCATCTGGTAATCGACAATGAAAATATCGAATTTCCTGTTCTTTAACAAAGTAACCGCTTTCAAAGATGATGTCTCTGTCGTAAGGTCATGGTTGCGGCAGACATTTTTAATGATATTAATCACACTCTCTTCATCATCTACTGCCAGTATCTTGATTTTATCCAAATCACACCTCCTTCTTTTCTATGGGAAATGACCATTCCAATTCATAATTGCTTTTTTCTTTTAACATAAGAAATTGTCTTTTTATATTTATTTGAATGTGATTAATTTATCGTGTAACTGGATTATAAAACAATTCCCCGGATAGGTGATTTTTAATCACAGAAAATGGGATTAATTATGAAAAAGATTTATAAGCTGGATTTTATTATTTACATTGCATTTTTTTTTAATGTTTTTCATATGGGTGTTTATTGTATCGATACTTACGCAGAGGATGTCTGCTATTCTTTTATTTTCCAGTCCTTTAAGCACATATTGTACAACTTCCCGTTCCCGGTTGGAAAGGTTGTGCATTGTGCAAATACGGTCGAATTTTATATAGGTATTTTCATTTGTTCGTAATAATTTTAATATTTTGTCTTCCATTCTTTCGATTTCCCGCTCTGTATAAATGGCACGGCCACGGATAATTGCCTTGATTTTTTCTTTCACCACTTCTACTTTAAATGGCTTTTCTATATAATCAATTGCACCACGCTGTAATCCCTTTAATTTTTCTTCAACATCCGATTTTGCGGTAAGGAAAATAAATGGTATGTCCCGCATATTTTTATCTGCCTGTAAATGATGAAAAAACTCATATCCATCCATTATATCCATCATTATATCGGAAATTATGACATCGGGTCTCGGTATTGTCTTAAGTTTCCGCAATGCTTCCTGGCCTTCCCTGGCATAATAGAAATTGAAATCCCCTATCATTTTCTTTTGCATAAGAGACAATAATTCCAGATCATCTTCGACAACAATAATCGTATTTTTATCCTTATCATACATCTCCTGTTTTAATACGATATTCCGCCGGACAATTGGATTTGAAAGTCTCATTTTCAAGAAATCCTTGTCTTTGGAAATAATCTTCTCTTTATGAAAGGTAATGAAAACTGTCGTTCCCCTGTTAATATGACTTCCCACGGTGATCTGGCCGCAAAGTTCATCCACTATATTTTTTACCAGGGGCAGGCCTGCCCCTATTCCCTGGACTGTCCTGTTTTTATGAACACATTGATAATAAGGTTTAAATATATGTACAAGTTGTTCAACCGGAATTCCCATTCCTGTATCCTGGATAATCAAAACAACGGAATTTACATTTCCTTTCAATTCAACATGAATGCTTCCCCTGGGTGTATTGTACTTTATTGCATTATCGATAATATTATTTAAGATTCTGTCCAGGGCACGCGGTGCGATTTTTATATATAAATCATGTTGCAGATCGGATGTGAGTTGAAGATCATTCTGGAAAGCGAGGCTTTTAAATAATGAGATTTTTTCCTGTACCATATCTGATATATTTACGATGATGTCATGATTATATAAAATTTTTCCTTTAAGGATCTTTTCATAATCGAGAATATCAATAACCATTTTCTTGTTCTTTTCCACTTCATTTTCCAGAACGGAAAGCGATGGTATCTTTCTTTTTCCGGCTTCTTCTTTTACCGTATCTATCACATTTTCAATAATGGTAAGTGGAAGTTTTGTCTCATGGGCAAAATAGATCAGGAATGCAGTAATTTGTTTATTCTGTTCTTCGATACTTTCTTTTGCCAATTTTAATACCTTTAATTTACCCTGTTGTATCTGCCGTTCTTTTTCCCTTATTTCTTTATGTTGTTTTGAAATCGTTTCTATCAGCGATTCATAGAGTTGTTCCTGCTCTTTGTTCTTATTCCTGTATCTTTCCTGGATATACGATAATAAATGAGTTTTCATATAAAGATTAAAAACTTTATGAACAAAGTCTCTGGTTATCTTTTCTTCTGGAATATAGCGGAGAATACAAATTCTAAGGAAATTAAAAAAGGTTAAAATACTATTTTCACCTACTCCTTTTACCGCTGTATACCGGCCCCTGGATATACCCGTTGTTATGTCTTTTGTTTTTAAAAAGGAAAGAAAATGTTCTATTTCTTCTTTTATGATTTTATTGAATTGTTTTGGAGAAAGTATATAAACATTATCATGTCTTAATGTAAATAGTTTCATTTGAATTTCTTCTGTTAATCTTTTTACGTTATCTTCTATAAGGTGACAAAGAAGGATAAGTTCTTTTTCTTCTATAAAAGAAAAATTTATTTCATTCTCTTTCATAAAACATTCATCTGCACTTTCTCTTATTATAAAAAAGGATTATTTTTTCAGGAAACCGGCAAAGAATCCGCCGCCCCATGACTTCTGGGTATCATCTGATATTGCCGGGGACATTTCTATCCATTTTTCGAGGGGCAGGAAGCCCGGTTCATCCACTTTCCATGGTTCGATGATCTCTTTAAACTGGTTTTTTGTACGTACACCGACATACTGGCTCATACTGCTGTATAAATCAATAATAGCCTGAAGGTCTTTTGTAATGTTCTCACTATCATAGTCAATTAAAAATATGATCGATCCTTCATCTGCCCAGTCATAAAGAACATTCATCGCATGACTTATTTGTTCATCCGATAAAAAATAACAAATGCCATTAAAACCGATAGCCACCTTATGATTATCCTTGAATAATGTTTTTACGGTATCAGATTCAATAAGCGATTCCGGTTTCCCTGCGTCGCATAACATATATTTTACATCGGGGTTTTCCCCGATAATTGTATTTGCATATTTTGCTGTTATGGGATCTATATCAGAATAAACAACCTTTGTCCCCCGGGGAGCAGAAGAATGTATATGGTCAACGGTGGGAAGCCCGGATGCAAAATCAAGGAACTGGGTGAATCCCCGTTCCAGCGCCTGTCTTATTGCTTCACCTAAAAACCACCGTATACATTTTGCTACTATTGTAATAAACGGGGCTACCTGTTTGAATTGCTCCCCCATTTTCCTGTCGATCTCGAAGTTATGGTTTCCTCCCAGGAGATAATCATACATCCTTCCTGCATTTGGTTTGCTTGCATCCGAAATGAAAGTCTGTTCACTGTCTGAATTCATGGTATTCTCCTTGTAAAAAAGTATTTATTACAACGGTAATGGAAGAGGAAATCCCCCGTAAGGGACATTAAGTGATTAAAAAATTCCTTAATTTGTGCTATGATGGGATTTCCAGCATTAAACGGATTATTGTTTTACCATAAATAATGTACCGGATTTTTTATGTATTTATCATAAATCTCTTTTACTTTATTCATTTCTTCTTCCGTAAGCTCCCGGTCATCCGAAGCCTGAACATTTGACATGACATGTTCTTTTTTCGAAGCGCCGGGTATCACACAGCTTACTTCATCAAACATTAAAATCCATTTCAAAGCCTTTATTGCAAGATTCGTTTTTTCCGGGAAAACCTGTAGTAACTCATCCACCGCATGAAGACCCCTGGTAAAATCCACACCGGAAAAGGTTTCACCTTTATCAAAGGCTTCGCCGTTTCTGTTGAAAAAACGGTGATCCCCTTTGTGAAACGTTGTCCGGGAAGTCATTCTCCCGCTTAAAAGCCCGCTTGCAAGGGGAACACGGACAATAATACCAATATTTCTCTTTTTTGCCTGTGAAAAGAACAATTCTGCCGGCCGGTGACGAAACATATTGAATATAATCTGAATGGTGGTCACATTCGGGTATTCGATCGCTTTTAGGGCTTCTTCCGCTTTTTCCACACTCACCCCGAGATGGGCTATCTTTCCCTGGTCTTTGAGTTTGTCGAAAAGCTCGAATATTTCCGGCCTGTAATATACTTCTGTTGGCGGACAGTGCAGTTGAATAAGGTCAAGACAATCCATATCCATATTCTTAAGGCTGTCTTCCACATATTTTTGTAATATTGCCGGGGTATATCCTTCTGAAATATGGGGATTGATTTTCCGTCCGCACTTTGTCGCTATATATACCCGCTCCTTCCTGGTCTTTACCACAGAAGCAACAACGTGTTCGGACAAGCCGTCACTGTACACATCTGCCGTATCGATAAAATTGATGCCTGAATCTATGGCACAGTGAATGATTTCTTCTGCATTCTTTTTATTGAATGTTTCCCCCCACTTCCCGCCAACCTGCCATGTCCCGAGGGAAATTTCGGAAACCTCGAATCCTGTTTTACCAAGCAATCTGTATTTCATCGTATTCTCCTTTCATTCTTTTTATATAACCACACTACACGGAAAATGTACATCAATCAATCAGACCAAGCTTTTTTCCAGGGTAAACTGCTTCGAGCTGTTTGTGGACATTGAGTTTGCTGTAAATACTTTTTATGTGGGAATGGACGGTACTCATGGAAATAAAAAGCCTGTCTGCTATTTCCTGATACGAAAGCGGTGTCTTGAGTAGTTTTAATATCTCTGTTTTTCGTTTTGTAAGGGAACCGGTAGCGTCTTCCTTATACAAAGGAACAGCAGACACACCATGTTGATGGTTTTTTTCACCAAGCTTGAAAAGCCGTAACGCATAATCGGATAATTTCCGTTCATAAGCCAATTTCAGAATCATGGTCATTTCCGGTTCGTCCAGAAAGACACGGATACCATAACCTGCTGGTACAGAAATAAGAATGAATCTTTGTGACAGCCCATTATTCAATTTTTGAAGAAGATGGGGTCTTTCAATTATATCCTGCTTTAGTGGCGGGATGGCAAGTTTTACTTTGAGTAGAATGTTTTTCATCATCAGGTATAAGTATACCGATGATTTTAAATATCAACAACTCCCGATGAGTATCAGAATCTTTGTCATTGTATTTCTGGAAATTATTTTTTTTTGTAATTTGAGCTCCGGTCAAAACTCAATCTGAAATGTATCCCGGGTTACATTAAACTTTTCTTTCACATTTTCTGTGTTTCCATGAAAATTTTCCCACATTGGATGTGCCAGGTTTTCCTGTACATAGAGTTTTACATGAGAGAATTTACCATTTACCCAGAAAATAGACATACACGGGTATGATTCATGACGTCCCCAGACTATTTCCCCGGCCCCCCCTGTTTCTGTAAACCAGCCAAACGGAATATAGATGGTATCAAATCCAAAACTGGAAGGCTTATCGTAAATAATAATGTACCCACGGGGATGAATAAATATTTTCTCTATAAACAATGTTCTGACATATATATCTTTATGGATTTGTCCATATACCATGGATGAAAACCCTATAAAAAGAAGAACAATCACAAGAATTATTCTTTTCATTGTATTATGCCTCCTTGTATACCACCTTATTAAAACTACTCTTCACCATAGTTGAAGCCCGCTTGTAATCTATATAAGGTACCTGTCGATTAAATTATAATCGCATTTGGCTGTTTTTTTCAAGCAAAAACCAGTATAATTTTGTTTCTCTATATGGGATATTTGACATCAGCAATCTCAATATGGAACTGCACAATTTCACCGGTTGTTTCAGTAATTGCCGTATCTGCCTGCATGGGTATACGGATTACTGGTATTTAAACCAGGGATGCCCAGATTTATACCGATTTATACTCTTTAACGCTGTAAATTTTTAAATGCAATCGTATTAATTAAAGATAGGGGCGAAAATACTTTCTTGTTGACAAACTTATGATTTCTACCCAAACATTGTGACACGATGTCACAATCCAGTATACTTTTTTATACACTTTGTATGAAAAGTGAAACTTTTTATGAATATTATACTATACATTTGTGTATACTAATATTCATAATGAAGGCTTAAGCCCACAACCACGCCTCCTTCAGATGTCATCCGGTACACATAGAGGGTGACATTTTCTTCATAATTCTATGTTTGTCACACCCCATTTTTCAATCCTGCCTGTACCGAATAGGCTGGATGGAATTTTGACACCCCACGGGTGTTTTCCTACCGCTGCGGTTCGATAATGATTTTCATAGACTCTTTTGCTTCCGCCATCAGCCTAAAACCATCTTCTGTTTCTGCCAGACCCAGCCTGTGGGTAATGGTCTGTTTTACATCAATAAGCCTTCCGGACAGCATACTTATTGCGACTTTCGCATCATATGCAGTATTGGCATACGAGGGAAGGACGGTGACACCATTCCTCCAGAACTGGTTTATCGGGAGGGGGAGATCAACTCCCGGTTCTGTGGTGGCAAAACAGAGAACCGTGCCCCCACGGTCAACCGATTCGAGTGCCTGGATAAATGCCGTATATGCCCCGGTACAGATGATGACTAAATCGGCTTTCCTTCCCCCATTCAATTCCATTACCTTTTGGGGAACATCCTCCCGTGCATGAATAACAGCATTCGCGCCGCATTTCTTTGCCATATCCAGGCGATAGTCACAAATATCCGTTGTGATGATAAAGCCCGTGCCAAGGGCTTTTGCACAGATAAGGTGAAGCAACCCGGAAACCCCGCTCCCAAGGATAAGCACTGTTTGTTCGGGCTTTAATTGTGCGACCCGCTGTCCACGGAGAACACAACCGAGGGGTTCGACAAACGAACCTTCTTCCCAGGATAATGTGTCCGGGAGTATAAGTGTACCACGATCAACATTAATCCAGGGCACCCGTACATATTCAGCAAATCCGCCCGGATCGAAATTGGTTGTATGAAGTGTTTCGCATACAGTGTGTTTGCCGCTTAAACAGTAATGACAGGTATTACAGGGCACATGGTGGTTTACAAACACCCTGTCCCCTTTTTTGAAACCGGTAACCCCGTCACCGGTTTCTACAATCTCTCCTGTTATTTCATGTCCCAGGACCAGTGGTGCTTTTTTTATCCTGTACCATTCAAGAACATCACTCCCGCATATCCCGCTTGCCATAATTTTTACCAGGATTTCACCAGGACCAATTTCCGGCATGGGGATCTCCTCCAATCTGACATCATTATTATTGTAATACATTGCAACACGCATCGTTTTTCCCCTGAATAAATAATTTTTGGAAACTTCCGGTTTCTTACTCCGGTTGTCCTACATTTTTGCCTTTAATTCATTGAATATCTCCTGGGCCTGTGCAGGTGTTGCATTTTCGTGAATAATTGCACGTAATGCTTGCATCATGGCAACAGGATATGCATTTTGCCATACATTTCTTCCCAGGTTTACCCCTATGGCACCCCGCTGCATGCCATCATAGACAAACTCCATAACTTCGAGTTCTGTTTCACAGCGTGGCCCCCCTGCAATCACAACAGGCACGGGACATCCTCCTACAACCTTTTCAAAATTTTCACAGTAATATGTCTTTACCACCCGGGCTCCTAATTCCGCACAAATCCTCGTGGCAAGCCCAAGGTACCGTGCATCCCTTTTTTCCATTTCCTTGCCAACAGCAGTGACTGCCATGACAGGAATCCCGTAATTTTCACACTGATTTACCAGGTCTGCAAGGTTTTTAAGGGTTTCATGTTCATAGGCACTCCCGACAAAAACAGATACTCCCACTGCTGCCACATTAAGCCGGATTATTTCTTCAATCGAAGTAGTAAGTGCCTCATGAGCCAGGTCTTTTCCTACCATACTTGTACAACCGGATACCCTTAAAATAACAGGGATATCCGAACCCGGATCAACACATTGACGTAATACACCCCGGGTTACAAACAGGGCATCGGCATAAGGAAGAAGAGGTTTAATCGTATCCCCCGGTTTTTCCAGGCAGGTTGTAGGCCCCTGGAAATAGCCATGATCTATGGGCAGAAAAAAGCAATGCCCATCCTTTAAAATAACACGTGAAAGTCTGTTTTTCATTCCCCAGTCCATTCTTCATCCTCCTTTGATATTATCTGGAAATAACAACAGTATTTCTCTCTGGTTTACAGGGTCTATAAACTATCAACACCAGGTCTTACCAGCATATATCCTTTTTCTATAAGCCAGTGATGAAATTCGTATGTCGTATGAATACACCCGCTTTTGCAGATTGCACGGACATCTTCATAAGCCGGGGAATCCGGTTTCTGATTATCCAGTACTTTCTGCACAGGACACTTTATATCTTTGCAGTATTCCCTTCGCTGATAATCAACGTATCCGTCTATAGCCATATTTATTCTACTCCTTAAAAAGTAACCAATTGTAAAAGGAGTATATATAAATGCCTGTCATCATGTCAACCACGTAGTTCGCTTACACTCTATTTTTGTCATTTCTCAAAAACATTTAGCCATTTTCAATAATAGAATAAACAGGAGTGGTATATAACAATCGGGAATTTTCACAGGTTGATTTTTCTTATTCTTCTGGTGGAACTTTTCCTGGGCTGGCAGAAAAATACGGATTAAGTTTTTACTTCAGCACCTGCGATTCAGGACAATATTGGTTAGCGGGAAACTATCAAAAGAAAGTAGACATCAACCTTGCAGTTATTGACGAAGTCCGAGTCCGGTACGGGCAGCGAAAGGCGTTCAACGAATGGTATTTAAGACAGGAGGCAAGCCGCCGGACAAGGTCGATCATCCACATCTATTCAAAGATCGGCTGTCATTGCAGAACGGGTGAGGATGGAAAAAGCAATTACCTTTGAATTCTCACACTTTATGAGCCCTAATTCCTGCTACCTCCAGGCATGTAACCTTTATAACCGGATGACGTGATACCATTCCGGGAACATCACTCCATGAACCGGGAGTATGGGCGGGTACTTCACCTGCCCTGACAGGCCGGCATCTATATTCCGTCCAGGGAAAAGCTTTTCGGTGCTGTTAACGTGTAGTGGAGGATACACTTTTTATGCTGAAACGGATCCGGGGAAATCGGCACTTCCCATTGAATGACCCCGTCTTTGGACAGGGTATAATCCGGGGTTGTATTGTCGAGTATCTTTACATTCACTTCCTTAAGTTCCGATACATATATCCCTTCTTTTAACACGACCCTTTTTTCTTCTTTTTTATAATTGTAAAGAATAAAATGATATTCCCATTCGCGGAAATGCCTTCCAAGGGGTCCTTTTGCAGGTTTTCTCAGGTTTTTATATTGTATACGTTTCACCCGGAGGTCCTCATCGATTCCAAAGGAAAGAGGGAACTCTTCCTCATGTGCTGTATAGGGAAGGGTGGATATTCCCATATAACTTTCATTTCTATACACGGCAACCTTTCCCTGCAGGAACGGGACCGTGGTCGTATTCTTCTGGGTCGCCTTCAGGTAAATATATTCCATATCTTCGGGAATGGTCTCGTAACAAAGACCGGAATCGAACATGGAGCGTATAATAAGAAGACGGTGCCACTCATCGTCTGATGGAACGGTATATGGTTTCTCGATGGTAAAGGTATGGCTGGTGCCTTTCTTCTCTGCTTGAATCCTCCTATCCGTTTCCGGGCTTTCGGGAACAGCACCCTCACCTCCTTCTTCGGTAACTTCTTCATCAGCACCTGTCTCTTCCCTTTCTGACAGGCCCCTTGTTACTTTTTTTTCGATCATAAGCTCATGCTTTCTTTTTTCTGCAAAGCCTGAAACATATACAGGGAAAATAGCAGGAATTTCCACAAGATTTTCCGCCAGGGAAGTCGAAAGGATTACCTTTGTATTTTCCCATTCCTCTCCCGTATTCTGTTTTATTTCACCATAATAGTATAATTCCATTTTCTTTGATTCCGTATCCAATTTCGCATCATATGATGCACGCCAGCTGACATTGGGAAGAATATAAGAAACCTCCACATCGCAGCTGCATTCAGTCCCGGAAAGAATCGTTACCCGAATGTTATTCTGTATCTTCCTGTCGAACTCCCTTATTTTCTTTAATTTTAAAAGCAGAACACTGTATTCTTCTTTTAAGGTCTTTAAGTCATCATTCAGATCCAGGATTTCCCCTGAATTCAACTCCATTCTTTTTTCGAGAAAATCCAGGGCTTCCTTTAATTTAGGAATCGAGTTTTCCTGGGCAATGATGATATTGTTAAGAAGGTCCTGGATATAATCCCTTAAGTCTGTTATATAATGGTTCTCCAGAGCATAAATGGATTTCGTATCGAATAATTCAATGATCTTTTTAAGAGCCGCAAGAATGTTTGAAAATATCCGCTCGTGCTCGTCTTCCTTAAAAAAATAAAGGTGATTCTGTTCCAGGGTCTGGGATACGATTTTCGCTTCTTTTACAGGAAGGGAGGATTTTATTGACTGCTCATCGATTCCATGCCCAAGGTTTGAAAAAACGATGTCATTTTCGCCTTTATGCAGTTCCGCATGCTTTATTCTTTTTACCTGGGCTTTATCGGAATAGATGATTACTTCCCTTGCCGTGCTGTCCGTTTTAAGGTCGATATCCTGTTTTCTTATAATCACTGTTGACATACTGTTCCCTTTCTTTATTTCCCAAGGTACGGGTGATTCCCCAACTGCATTGTCAGACGGAAATCTTCGGGATGTTTGATGGAATAGGAGAAACTCACTACTTTCTTTTTTCTCGGTAAGAGCGTTACCTTCCAGAGGATAATATTCCGGTCTGTTACAATCTGCGGTTTGGGATTATACGTTGTGTCCGTAATCGTTATCTCCGCTGCATTCGAAGAAAGCGGCACCCTGTCCAGTACCTCAATAAGGACATCATCCGGTTTATAACTTATAAGTTCGATTTCAACAGTATAACAGACTGTCACACCCTTTTTCACCACCCCCCCGGTTTTCCTGACAATCTTTTCCTTTCTTAACACCTTAATATCCCGCTCAACTCCAAGTGATATGAATGTCCCTTCATTTATCCCAAGTGTCGGGAAGTTGATATTCCCTAAAAAATTATTCTCTACAAACACCTGTGCAGGACCGGCAGGGAAAGGATTATCATATTCATTTGAAAATACGGCTTTAAGATAGACGATTTCCTTTTCAAGGGGCACGGTAATATACACCAGTTCAACAGGAAGTTCTTTTATATCAACGCTTACCTGAACAGGGACAGAGGATGAAGGGATAATCTTCTGTGTGGAGGCCACATGATAGCGGTAATCGAATCCCCCGACGGATTGCACAAGGGATACCCCTTTTACAAAGAATGCATTTGATCTCATCGTTTTTGCCGGGGGAATAGAATCTTCCGGGGTAAACCGGTCCCCAAGATGATTGTACAGGGCTTTATAGTAATCAGAAAGCACGGCAAGCGAGAATGGGGGGAGTACTTTACGATCAACTTCTTTTACCAGGTTTTCAATACCCTGCTCCTGCACCGGGGCGAAATCCTTTCTTTCCAGTTTTGGTTTCTCTTTGGGGCTAATATTTCCCGGAGAGGTTGTTATATCAAATCCGGTAGATAATCCACCGGCAACAGATCCCTTCATTCCGGGTTTTTTCTTATTTGCAACTTCAGTTTTGCTCCGCATTATCTTTTTCACCATGCTGCTCCTCATTTTCTTGCTGTCCTTCTTTTCCTCTGCATAGAGCATGTCGTCCGTATCAATAGTGGTCTCCATATCCATATCCATATCCTCACTCTTGTCAAACAATCCATCGACAACCTTACACGCTGCAGTTACTGGCTGGTTCATGATGATACTGGTATCCCGCTCTTTAATTCGTTTCGATTTCACCTCGGGAATGTTCAGATTATGCATTGGTATTGCTGTTGAAAGCACAACTTTGATATTTTCCCAGTCTTCACCTGTTGTCTGGCTTATCATGCCAAAGAGGTTAATCGAAATAAGCTTATTCACGGTATCTGCCCGGAGAGTATAAGCAGGATGCCATGCAACACCGGGTTGAAGATAAAGAATATGGAACTCTTCTTCCAGTTCTTTTGCGGCTGAAAGATGGGCAATAATCTCATGTTCCTTCATTTTTTCATAAGATGTTAATTCTTCAAGGTTTTTCCTGCCTGTTTCGATCTCTTTTTGCAGGGTAATCCATTGAAACAGCAGATCACGTACCGAATTCCTGTTTTCTGAAAGTGTTTTTCTTACAAATAAGAAAAATTCATCCCAATTTTTTACCGCAATTGTCCGGTGAAGTTCTTCAATATCGGCACCTGAAAGATTTTCCTTATTAAGAAAAAGAAGAAACTCATCGTTATAATTCCTGAATTGGGCTTCAAGCCTGGCCTGTTTTAAAATAATTTCCTCCAGTTTCTTCATTTCTACCCTGTACCTGTTCTCGTCATAATGTTCAATAAAATAATCCCTGGAAATGATATCAAGAATTTTTACCTGGTGAGAATTCTTAGCCTCGATTCTTACGGATTCTTCTGTAATTATCCGGGGAAGTCCCCTAATAATGAGTTCATTTTCACCTTTTTTTAAAGTAATTCGCTGAACCCGTTTGATCCGCGCTGCATTCGGATATACTGTCACTTCTTTTATTGGAAAGATTTCATTAATGACATTCATATAGTCTCCTTCGAACCTTATGCGGCTGTCCTATAATTGTATATATTTTTCTTTTTTTTTCAAACTTATTTTACACTTATAAAAACTTTTCTTGCATATTTGAGTTTTGAAATGTATACTGTTATCATAGACATTCACCTATAATTGAATGGCACCATAATGAAACAACAATAGTGGTTCAATTATATTGAAAAGTGAATATCACAATGTTTTTAAGGAGGACAAATGAAAACCTTTACAATTACGCAAAAGATATTAAGTATCGGAGCGACGTACCAGGTAAAAGCAGGAGGATCAGAAGATATCGTCAATACGATCAAGGGTAAGATACTTACCCTGTCACCGAAACTGGAAATGCGGCAGGGAAAAGAAGGGGATGTCATAAAGGTATTAAAAGGCAACTTTTTCAAAACCAAATTTCTTGTGGAAAGTCCCGAAGGAAATGAAGAGGCATCCATCCAGTTTCCTTTTATCGCCCTGTTTAAGAAATTTACCCTTACCGTCGGATCGAAAGTCTACAATGCAAAAGGAAGTCTTACAGCATGGAATTTTACCTGCACAGATGAAGGTGGTCAGGATATGTTTACCATTTCCAAAGAATTCGCTTTCAGGGATAAATTTACCGTATCTGTCGATGAATCGATGCCTCATGATATTGTGATTCTGGTTGCTGTTGCTGTTGACCAGAAATTTTTCACACAGCGTTAATTGATAATAAAAGGATTTTTATTGTAATTTTACTTTTTATTATTCTTCAATTTTTTAAAGAGTTTCCTTTTAGCAGGAAACTCTTTAAAAGAATGGTACTGCGTATGATCTGCATTTAAGAATTCTGCGCTTTATATGCTATATAATATTATTTTTAATATTGCATTTTTATAAGGAAGGTAAGAATAAGGGAGCTGTAATGCCAGAGGAACGGATCTTAATTGTTGAAGATGAAAGACTTATTGCTCTAGAACTTTCAGAAACCCTGAAATCGAATGGGTACCTTATAGCAGGTACCGCTTCTTCCGGGAGTAAAGCACTGGAAATGGTAGATCAACTTATCCCGGATCTTATTCTTATGGACATCCGGCTGGAAGGCCCCCTTGATGGCATTAAAACAGCACGAAAAATAAAAAAAAATCATAATATACCGGTTATTTTCCTTTCCGCCCTTTCTGACAGGGCTTCACTGGAACAGGCAAAATTGGCTGAACCTTACGGATATATTGTAAAACCCTTTCATGAAAAGTCCCTGCTTGCAACAATAGAGATGGTATTACATAAATCAAGAAAAATAATTGAAATGGAAAAGAGGGATACATGGTTTTCCTCCCTTCTCCATGATCTTGGAGAAGCGATTATTATCTGCAACCCTGCAAATGAAGTACTTTTTTTAAATCTATCAGCAGAAAGATTATTATCGCTAAAAGCAAAAGATGCGCAGGGGAAAAAAATTTCCGAACTCTTTACTCTTCTGAATAACCAGACAAAAACACCGATAAAATTCCCGGATCACAATGATTTTATAAAACATACAAATATCTTTCTTGAAGACCTTCTTTTATTAAGATCGAATGGAAAGGAAATATCTATTGATCTTTCCATTACACCTATTAAATTTGATCCTTCCGGACTTATTCTGGATAGTATAAAAAGTGGTGGAAAAGAGGGAAAAATTCTCCTGCTGCGGGACATCGAAGCCAGGAAAAGTAAAAATGAACGGATACAGAAAGAAATTGATACGGCAATTGCAATGCAGAGGAAACTTCTCCCTTCACATGACACAAAAATAAACAGCATACAGGCAGCATGGTTTCTTCATCCCTGTTCCCTTGGCGGCGGAGATCTTTTTCATGTTATGAGTGTGGATAAAAATCATGTGGTGTTTTATATCCTCGATGTTATGGGGCATGGGATACCTGCCACGATTACCTCCTTGATGCTCCACAGGTTTTTAACACCGGACCGTGAAAAAGGCGGTATTCTTAAAGATACATCCCAACTGTTAAAACCCCCTGTTGATGTACTTACAGAGTTGAACAGGCAATTCTATGGACAGCAGCCCTTTCAGTTCGTGACACTTATTTACGGGATTATCAATACATTAACAGGAAGAACTCAATGTGTGCGGGCAGGACATAATTATCCTGTACTCCAGGGAAAAGACGGGAACATATCGGAAATACTCTGTGAAGGTGCTGCAATCGGGTTGTATCCGGAGCTGGCGCTTACAGAGGAGGAATTCGTATTCGAAAGGGGAAGCCGTCTCTTTTTCTATTCTGACGGGCTTATTGAATGTATAAGCAAGGAAAGGGGGGTGTTTTCCATAAAAAAGCTTTACTCATATATTATCGAAACACGGTCCCGCTCCATAAAGCAATTAACAATCGACCTGGAAGCACTTCTTTTTCAGTGGCGGGGAACGAATTATTTTGATGATGATGTCTCATTTATGGTGCTTGAACGGTGTTCAACATAAGTTGAATCCCAATTGTTGTTTTATAAAGGTGGCAATAATTCATACGGGAAAATGCTCTTTTTTCATCCCCTGTTTTGATGGATTAAAATATCCGGTTTTAATCCAGGGAAATTCTTTTTTTACCCATAAAAGCCAGTTTATAAGCCCGATACTCTTTTCCTGCGGAATCTTAAATTCCATTTTTTCGATATACCATGCAGGATCGATATTCAGATTCCTGGTCTGGATCATGTTTATCCGGGTATCTTTTATAAGGGAAAACAAAGCATCCATTTCCCCCTCACTGTCGGTAAACCCCGGGAAAATAAAATAATTGATTGATGACCATTTCCCGTATTCCCGGATAATATGGAGTGTTTTGATAATTTCTTTAAAAGAATAATCCCGTGGCCGGTAATACCTGTGGTAAAAATCCACCTGTGCGGAATTAAGGCTTACACGGATACTATCCAGACCTGCTTTGCAGAGCCGTCTGACAACATCAGGTTTACTCCCATTGGTATTCAGGTTGATGATGCCGCGGCTGGTGTGTTCCCGTATTTTCCTGATTGCCAGCTCAATCGTGTCCCCTGCAAGAAGGGGTTCACCCTCACACCCCTGTCCAAAACTGACAACCGGCCCCGGTGCATTCTCCAGGTGAAAGATCGCGATCTCTGCAATCTCATCAACCTCAGGGATGAACAATATCCTATCCTGGGATGCTTTGATTGATGATGACACCGGTTGTTTTGAAATACACCCGATGCACGCCGCATTGCAGGCAGGGCTTGTAGGGAGAGGGCATTCCCATCTTTCCAGGACAAAATTACGCGCAGCAGGACAACCGTACCGGCACACACAATGATCGACAAGGTGGGCAGCCAATCGGTTTCCTTTAAACCTCTGCTTCATGTCCTGTGCCTGCTCTCCTATATGGTCAAGATCAAAATTCTCAAGATCCTGCCTCCTGTCATCATCAATTCGGATCCCGCATACATAGAATTTCCCGTTTAACCAGCCAAGAGCGGTATATGAATAAAGGGGAAGCGGGGAAACATCACGGCAGGAAGTATATGCACTTCTTAATAATTGCATATATGCAGGAGCCATGAATGCGGATGCACCAAATACGGGGTTTCCTTTGTACTCGGTTATTTCTTTGTATTGACCGGTACGCGGATCATACCCGATTGCATGCCGCAGGGGAAGCATAAAGATGTTACTCCCGTAAGGTAACTCGATAAGCGAGGAAGGGGGTGGGAGAACCAGGGTATTCATGGACATACCGGTCATACGGTAGGGGGGAAGTTCAAACACATTCCCATTTGCGTCGCTGACGACAAGAAAAGGAAGTTCCTGTTCCATATCTTTGTTTCCTATGTAACGGAAAACCGTGCCGTACTTCCCGACCTGCCCGGGATTATTTCAAGTCTTGCATCGATCCGTTCTTTAAGTTCGGGAATATGGGAAATGATTGCAACAAGCCGCCCTCCTTTCTGGAGGTCCATCAGGGCACGGAGTGCAAGATCGAGCGATTCCGGATCGAGACTCCCGAATCCCTCGTCAACAAAGAGGGTTTCCAGTCTTACCCCGCCGGAATAGGACTGGACTATGTCTGCCAGACCCAGGGCAAGGGAAAGCGCGGCCAGGAAGCTTTCACCGCCGGAAAGCGTGGAAACGGATCTTGTTTTTCCCGTGTACCCGTCATCGACCTCGAGATTCAATCCTCCTGCCAGCCGCCTGTCTTCCCGTTCCGTGGCACGGCGCAGGAGAAACCTCCCCCTGCTCATAATGGACAGCCGCCTGGATGCTGCAATCAATACATCGTCCAGCAGCGCCACCTGGATAAAACGCTGGAATGTCATTCCCATCGGATTTTTCCCGTTTGCAATGTCCGAGATAAAGCCAAGAACCCGGTGCCGGGATTCCAGGTCATGCAACTCCCTTTCCATCTTTTTTATATCCGAGATGCTTTTTGCTCTCTGGTTTATTTCACTCACAAGCATCTCTTCTTCCCTTATTTTCGATTCTAAAAGTGAAGATGCATTATTGTATGTTTCCTTAAGTCTATCACTATCAGGGGCTTTCATTTCCTTTACCTGGTTCACTGCCCGGGAAAATCTTTCCTTCGCCGCGGCAAGATTTGCAGAAAACTCCCGGACATGATTTTCCAGTATATCCATTTCCTGTTCCGGAATACTTGCCCTTTTATATTCTTCTATTGATGAAAACCCGGCATTTATAATGCTTTGTTCAAACTTATTCTTTCCCGCCTCTGCTTCCGCTTTTGCCAGCATGAATTTCTTCTCCGCTTCTTCCAGCTTTCCCTTTAAATTCACCGCTTCCCTGGAGGTCCTGTCCGTGAGGTTCTTTGTTTCCTCCAGTTGTTTTTCCAGGGTGTCTTTTTCCTTGTCCAGGGTATGAAAAGAAGCGGTGACGGCACTGCCGGATTGAAAGTGGGGAGGAATCATTGTATGAAGTTCTTGTACCCGGCTTTCAGCACCCACCTTTTTTTCCAATACCTTTATTATTGCCTGCTCCTGGTTATCAAGATCTGCCTTTAGTTTCTTTTCTCTTTCCTTTAATAAAATGATCTCGTTTTCCAGGGAAGATACCGACCGGGCGGCTTCTTCTGTATTTTTGAGTTCGTTTTCTTTCTTTTCAAGGTTTTGTCTTATTATATCCGGATCTTCTGCCGCTGCATCCTTAAGCCGCTTTTTAAGAACATCCACCTTTGTCTTTGATTCCGTTACCCTTTGCATTGCAACAGTCAGGGTATGTTCATGCTTCTGCTTTGCCTGTTCATACTCATCGAGTTTCATCTTCATTACCGCAATATCCTTTTCCGTGGGCAGTGCTTCGTCAGTGTGAGCCGGGGCGGGATGTTCCCTGGACCCGCAGACAGGACATGGTTCCCCGTCCACCAGGGAGCCGGCTATAAGAACAGCCCGGCCTTTTTGCTGTACTCTTTCCAATTCGGAAATCTCTTTTTTGCAGTTTATGACCCGGAGTTTCGTCTGTTCACATTCTTCCATGGCTTTGCCCCTGTCCTTTTCTGCTTTCCCGTATTCAGCGGTATAGTTATCCAGGTCAAGACGGTCATGATAGATATCCGACAATTGTTTTAACGATTCCCGTAAACCGGAAAGCCCGGCTGTCATGTCACGTTTTTCACGGAATATAGTTTCCTTTTTTTCCCTTTCCTGATCACATTCTTTTAGTAATTCTTTTATCTCTTTATGCCGGATATCTGTTTTTTCAAACTCCTTTTCCGCTTCCTTAAATTCATCCCGGGCAGCGGCCAGGAATACTGCCTTCTCCCTGTACTCTTCAAGCCTGGTCATCTCTTTTACCAGTTCCGCAAGCCGCGGGCGTTTTTTTTCCGTTTCCCGTGCCTCCTGTTGAGCCAGAATATCTTCCTGCTCTGCTTTAGTAAGTGCTGCTGTTAGTTCCTCATACCGGAGTGATGCATCCTCTTTTTCCTTAACCCGTTTTATATACTCGTTCTCAACTTCTTTAAGCGGGAGGGTTTTACGGGCTTTTTCCAGTGACCGCTCTTTTTCATTATATACATCCACCCGGGCTTCCAGCGACAGGCAGAGTCTTTCTGCTTCCTCTTTTTCCCTTATCTTTTCCAGGACAGCTTCTCCCTCCTGCACCTTTTTACGGGCACTATCGACCTCCTCCCTGGCCTTCCTGAGTCCCGCGGCTATTTCCGGGAGGCGGTTTTGCGCTTCTTGCAGGAGTTCTTCCAGCATATCAATGGACTTTACTCCTGAATCTGCAAGCCTGGTCTCCTTTATGGCTGATAGTGATTCGAGTTTGTTCCTGATATCTTTTGCCTTTTCTTTCAAGGATTCCTGTATATTCCGGTACTCACCGGTCTTGAAAAGTACTTCCAGTATCTCTTCCCGCTTTCCCGAGCCTGCAAGGAGGAAATCCCTGAATTGCCCTTGAGGAAGGACGACAACCTGCTTGAACTGGCCGGCCTTGAACCCGAGTATCTTTTCCACTTCTGCTGTTGCGTCGCTGTATGTCCCGGCAATCACCCTGCCTTCGCTTTTATTATCCATAAGTCCGGTTCTGCACCAGAGTGTGGCCTGGGGTCTGGTTTTCGTCATTCCCTCTCCCCTCGCCTTAGGGATTACCTGTTCAGGGCTTCTCCTTATCCTGTACAACTCGTCTCCGAGGGAAAAATCGAATTCCACTTCGGTAAGTATATTGAAAGGGGCATAATCACTCCGCATCTGCCGTGCCTGTCTTTCCGCTGTCGAAGTATCTCCGTAAAGAGCAAAGGTAATACCGTCCAGGATCGATGTTTTTCCCGATCCGGTGGGTCCGTGGATAAGGAAAAAGGCATTTTCGCACAGTTCCCTGAAATCGATTACCTGTTTTTCCGCGTAAGGGCCAAATGCTTTAAGGGATAACCGGACAGGACGCATGGTTATTCGGACCGTCCCTTCTTTTTCATCTCTTCCTGCACCATTTCAAATTCCTTCAACTGGATATCCGATAGTTCTTCACCTGTTACCTGCGAGACAAATGATGCAAAGAGTTCCTTTTCATCGATCTTCTGATATTCTGCAACACCTGTTGTACTTTTCATATCAGCTTCGACAAAGGGTTTGCGTATATTGAGTAAATTCGGATACAGTTCACGCAGCCGCTGCATCGCATCGAGGATTACCCCCTGGTCAAGAAGAGTAACCATAAGGTAATCATCCACAGACATACCCCCGGGAGAGCTTTTCTTGAGATCATCAAAATGCCCTTCTATACACCGGACATCTCTTCTGGGTTTGAGTGGGACACGTCTGACTGTACAGACGCCCATGTGGTCCATCTCCACGAGTTGAACCGACTTTTCGTGTAAAGCTTCTGAAAAAGAATATTTTAAAAGCGAACCCGAATAATGGATTTCCCTGTCTTTTATCTTCTGCGGTTTATGGAGATGCCCTAATGCCGAATAATGTGCAAAAGAGAATAATGATGCATCAACAGCACCGGTCCCCCCGATGGTCAGGGGTCTTTCCGACTCGGTGGTCTCCTCGCCCCCTGCAACAAGGGAATGAGATACAATGATGGATCGTATATTCCGGTTATGTTGCATTTTTACCCTGTCCAGGATTGCTTTTGCAGCAAGATGATGGCTGTGAAGGGTCCCGTCACAAAGGATTTCCCGTGCTTCGGAAGGTTCGACATAAGGAAAGGCATAAACATACACAGGGCCATTGGTATCGTTTATTATGACAGGGTCCATCTTCTGCATAAAGGAACACTTAAGATACAGTCCCCGGGTTTCAAGAAACCGGGAACCGAACTTAAGTCTCCGGGGATTGTCATGATTCCCCGGGATAAGAAGAACAGAAACATTACAATCGAGGACAATCCGGGAAAGTACATCATCGAGAAGATCCACTGCCTCGACCGGTGGTACTGCCCTGTCATACACATCACCTGCAATAACAAGCAGGTCCGGCTGTTCATCCCTGATAAGCAGTATGAGTTGCTCAAGAACATACGCCTGGTCGTCCGTGAGATGTATCCCGTAAAAAATCCTTCCAAGATGCCAGTCTGAAGTATGTATAAATTTCAACGGTTTAACAGGTACATCCTTACTCTACCTTTATTCTTCCTCTCCGGGAACCTCTTCCTCTGCAACAGGTTCTTCCGTTTCAGGCTTTATGAGCAGGAACTCGACACGTCTGTTTTTCCAGTATATCTTTCTGTCCTCGACCGAAACAATGGGGTTTTTCCCGCCAAACCATTTGAGTTCAATCCGGTCTTTTTCAATTCCCTCTTTGACAAGGGCGTTCTGTACTGTTGTTGCACGGTTCTTTGTCAAGGGAACGAGTACTTTCTCTTCTTTTTCTATTGCTTTTTCCCCTTTGTGCAGATAGATATTCAGCGCATGGCCTTCGAGACCTACTTTGTACTGGGGGAATTTCTTATAAATTTCTGCGGCCTTTTTCAGGGACTTCAGATTCCGCTGGTACATTTCCCTGCCTGCGGAATCGAGTTTATACTGGTATTTCCCAAAGATAATATTGGGTACAATAAGGTAATATTTACTCCCGATCCGTGCAATAAGCAGGTCGAGGGGCAGTTGTTTCTTATGAATGCTGTTGTTTCCTTCAACATCCGTGACCTTCACGACAATAGTATACTGGTCTTCCGGCGGGACCGGTTTTTCATTGCTTCCGGAGGCATTCCATGCAATATCTTCAGAAGGGTCTCCCTCGCCGCCATAACTCCGTATAATATCTCCCTGGTTGTTCACAATATCCAGTTCCCATTCACTTATTTCACTTTCATCCCGGACATCCATGGTAATGAAGTATTCTTCCGCAAGGGGGTCTTCCGCCTCCTCTGTCCCTTTCTTTACATCGAGGGTAATCTCCGGGGGTGAGATATCGAGTTTAAAGCGGTTTGAAACACCTTCGGATACATCACCCTTCTGGTATGCGACCCGCATCTTTGCAGTATACGTGCCTTCCTGGACCTGGTTCGTATCATCGATCCCGTCCCATTCAAATGTTGCAGGAATTTCCCCTTCCCCGGTATATGTCTTTACCGGTACGCCGGGGGTTTTTTCTATAAAGAGATTCCAGCCAACAATGCCTTCAAGCAGTTCCACTGTTACTTCCATAACAAGGACATCGCTTATAGTATCTCCATTCGGAGAAAATCCTTTCGGTACGGTAACGGTTATTTTGGATGACCGGGTATCGGTGGATACATTATGGGCTTCGGTGGTAACATTGTTTCCTGCAAGGTCATAGAGAACGCCTTCGATCGTATAGGCACCATCCGGGACAACAGTCCCGGTTTCGTCTTTCCCGTCCCATTCGGCAAGGGTCATATCCTGGAACACGGAAACATATTGAATCTCGTTTCCATCTGCATCCTTTACCACACAATTCCCGGTAACAGGCTCATTCGTATTGATTTCTATGGCAACAGTATCTTTCTGGCCATCACCGTTCGGTGAAAACAAATCCGCGCTTAATGCAATGTAGCTTTCCGGCGGGGTGAGATCGATAACGATCTGTCCCCCGCTGAACATTGCCCAGTTTCCCGCCCTGTCGGTAATGTGAAGCGAAAGGGTATAGATTCCTTCAGACTGGACATTCCCGTCATTATCCTTCCCGTCCCAGGAAATCTCCTGTGACGGCACATCGACGCTGACATCCCGTATCTTATTCCCGTCTGCGTCCAGGATATCACCGGTCCAGGAGATTTCCTCATCCGATTCAACGGCAATAGCAAGAATATCCCCATACCCGTCACTGTTCGGGGAGAAATAGGAATTTTCAGGATTTATGCTATACTGGGGGGGGAGTAAATCGACAGTAAGCGGGGTCGTTGTCAGGGGATTATTTCCCTGGTTGTATGTTGCTTCGAGAATAACCTGGTACTCCCCTTCGGCAAGATAATTACCGGATTCATCCTTGCCGTCAAACAGGATTTCTTCCTGTATGGCGCTTCCCTCACTGGAAAAGGTTCTTTTCACATTGCTGTCCATATCTGCAACAGAAACCTGCCAGGACAAAAGCCCGTCACGTTCCTCGAATGCCGGGTATATAGTCACATCGTCCTGGTTCCCGTCTTCGTTCGGGGAAAAGAACGGGCTGGAAAGGGTAAGAAGAAGCGGCGTTTCCCTTGTATCCAGGACAATCCTGTCCAGGGTGGTGCTGCCGGTATTCCCTGCTTTATCCGAACCGGTAAGGGTATACACATAAGTTCCATCCGGCGCCAGGGTACCGTCCGGGAGCATCCCGTCCCAGACAACCTGGTCCGGTGCGGCATCTGTCCAGGAAGAGGTCTTTATGGCAGTTCCCGCACTGTCCTTTATTACCCCTTCCCATTTCGATTCAACCGCTGCCGTGAAGTTAATAATAAGGGTATCCTGGTTTCCGTCCCCGTTCGGCGAAAAATAATCATACTCCGGGTTAATTGTCGCCTCGGGGGCTTTTGTATCCACGATAAAATGAATCAAAGGGTCCTCTGTGACATTACTCGACGCATCCTTTACCCAGAGAACCGAACTGTATTCCCCGTCCGGGAGTACCTTTTCATCTTTGTCTTTTCCGTCCCAGGCAATTTCCCTTTCAAGGTCATACACACCCGGACTCTTGAAGAGCAGATCGAAGAAATTGATATCGGATTTCTCCTTGATAAGATTTTCCACCACCATTTCACCTGCACTGTTGGATATCTTTATTGCATATTGGGGAACAAACCCATCTTTACTCTTTATCTTTATGTGAATAGAAACCTTACAAACCGCAGTATCCTGTACCCCGTCATTGTTGGGAGAAAGATACTGGGGACTCTCCGTCATAACCGTGATAACGGGTTTTTCCTTATGCCCCCCGGAATAACAGAGGCCCTGTACAATAATAAAAATAATAATAATGAAGAGAATGGTTCTATTTCTCATAATCTACTCCTTTCTTCAATACATATAGTTCTATTTGTACCAGAGAAAAAAGGGTTAATCAATATGATTATCTGTTTATTGTACAATGTAAGAAAAAAATGTGGTTTTTCAGGGGTGATTCCGGGCTGTATATGCTTTTTCCAATCGCTGGAATTCCTTTTCCGAATGATAATTATCCAGCAACACATCGACATTCAAGAGATTACAGAGCGAAAACTCGATCGGTGCCATGCATGTACAGGTCGGGCACCTTTTTGTATGGGGTTTTATCGTATGGAGTGCCTTTAAGGCATCGTTAAAGGTCACTTGCTCCTGTGTAAGATTCAGGGAGTTTGTATGCCTTGGCCGTGAAAAGCAGAGTCCGACAATCCCGTCCGAATCCACCGTACAGAGGAGTTTCCCTGAATAACAGCTCGCTTTGAAGTCCCCGTTCGTATTTGCCAGCGCCCGGGCAAGTTTTATCTGGCCAATAAGTCCCTTTCGTGAATTCATCATAATGAATCCTTTTTTCCGCTCTTCCAGGAGATATTCGAAGATTTTCACTGCATTATCCATTTCCGGGTTTATTTCCCGGGATTCTTTTGAAAGTTCATAATGACGGACCATCTGGAAAGCCGGGACTATTTCATACTTTGCACAGGTATCGAGTACGAATTTTATATCATCCAGGGTGGTATTCCCGGTAATTACTGTCATGGATATTTTCCCGCGCTTTTCCGAGTGAAGAATCTCGAGTCCTTCTTCCACTCCCTTGAAGGAACCTTCCCCTTTATTCTCTTCATGGGTCTTTTTTGTCCCATCCAGGGAAAAGAAAAAACCGTCACAGTTTTTAATTTCATCATAACGCTTTTTTAAAAGCACGAGATTTGTATTGAACCGTACCTCACAATCGGAATGAAAGGCGAAATAATCCACTATTTCACCGATATCTTTCCTTACCAGGGGTTCACCCCCGGTCAGAAGAATCACTCTTCCCGGTGCATTTATCTTGTCAATAACCATTTTTGCCTGGTCCGTGGACATTTCCCCGATTTTTGAAGAAGGCATGTCGCAATACCGGCAGCGAAGATTGCACCGGTAGGTAATCCTGAAATCAATCCATATGGGCCAGCTTGCATGAAAATACTTTACCATCACCCCCCGGGCAAAAATAAGAGGAATATTCTTTTTATTGATTCGTTTTCTCACCCGGACCTTATTCATCATTTATTATTATTACCCTGGTTTTTCATCTTGATTGCCTGCTTATATAAATCAATGTACTTACTGATTATCCTGGAATAATCATGCTCTCTTACGATAAGTTCCCTGTTTTTTTTCGCTATTTTTCTGGCAATATCTTTATTTTCTATAAGATAGATGATTTTTAACGCGAGGTCATGATAATTTCGATGCTTGAATAAAATATTCGCCAGTTCCCTTGCTGCACTTCTGGTCGAATCCGAAGCAATGGTCGGTTTCTCACATGCCATTGCTTCAAGAAGGCATATTCCCTGGAGTTCGGATTCAGAGGGAAGTACGAAAATTTCACACGTTTGAAAAAGCTCAAGAAGTTGCTTTTCCGTAATCCTTCCGGTAAATATCACCCGGGGATTTACCTGGCTGGCAAGAATCTTCATATCTTCCAGTTCATATCCACAGCCGGCAATAACGAATTGATAGTCAGGATAGTATTTATTCACTATAGCAGATGCCCTGATGAGTATGTCGATACATTTTTCCGGCATTATTCTCCCGACAAAGAGTATCATTTTCCTGGATTCGTATGCAACAGGTTTGAACCGTTCAGCATTGATACCATTGGATATAATGGATAATCTTCCGGTGTTCTTAATACCGTAATAAATGAGTTCTTTTTTTGCATAAAGAGAAGGGCAGGTAACATAATCACATGAATTATAGAGCCATATGCCATATAAAGCCAGGATCGTTCTTAAACCCGGAAATTTGATACTGTAATTATTCATTATATTTTCGGCCTGAATATGAGAGGTGAAAATAACCGGGATATTTATTTTTTTTGCATGAAGAACGGATGCAACACCCATGGGGAGGGGGCACATGCAATGAACGATATCCGTTTTTTCCTCCCTGAAAATCTTTTTTATCGAAAGAAGCGGATGAATCCCGACGGAAAAATCAAATTTCTTTAGCCTGAGCCCCTTTAAATAATATATTTTTACATTGCCCCTTTCGATGTAACTCTGTTTTCTCCCGGAAGTAAGAACAATGACTTTTTCGACATGGTTCTTCAATTCTTCTATAAGACGTTTTGTGAAAACAGCGAGACCGGATATATATTCATAAATAACGTCAGAGACAATAGCGATCCTCATTTAAATTCGAATAATATAAAGAGTAAAAATAAAAGTCAACACCCCTGCAATTCTAAATTTCCGGAAATTTTCTTTTCTCCCGTATTTTTATTTGAAAAAGCCGGTGCTTTGTTTTACTATAATAATTAAAGTCGATGAGGGAAAAGAAAAGTATTACCTGGAATCGAGTGGCAAAATGATTTTTACATGCGATGAAGTTGAAGGGATTGGCTATCAAACAGTTTGTTTAAAATTCGGGTATTGCTTTTTCTCAGGTAATGTATCAACTGTTCAACAAGTTGAACCACGATTGTAATATATATAAGGTACTACTCAATCATTATAAGGAGTGACAACATGAAAAGAAGTTTTATCTATTTTTTTCTTCCTGCATTTATCTGTTTTCTTGTTCTCGGATGTGTAAGTTCCGAACCTGCTTCAGAACCACCCCCTCCTCCGGAGGATGCAATCTACAGGAATCCTTCTTATACTGTCGGACAAAGGGTAGCGGATCTTCTTTCCTATATGACACTTGAGGAAAAAATCGGCCAGATGACCCAGGTTGCAAAGAATTTTCTTTCCTCTCCAAATGATATCAAGACATATTGTCTCGGTTCCGTCTTGAGCGGCGGGGGAATGGGTCCTGTAAAAAATGAACCGGGAGCCTGGGCAGATATGTATGACCATTACCAGTCAGTGGCACTTGAATCAAGACTGGGGATTCCCATTCTTTATGGGATTGATGCAGTTCATGGACATAATACGGTAAAAGGAGCGGTGATTTTCCCCCACAATATCGGTCTGGGCTGCACAGGGAATCCGGCACTTGTCGAAAAGGCAGCTCAAATTACCGCGATTGAAGTAGCAGCCACGGGAATCGACTGGACATTTGCTCCCTGTATCGCTGTCCCACGGGATGAACGCTGGGGAAGGACATATGAAGGTTTTGGGGAAACACCGGGGCTTGCAGAAATAATGGCAGAAGCGTCAATCAGGGGATACCAGGGTGAGTCACTTGAGGATGGAAAAACGATTTTAGCCTGTCCCAAGCATTTTCTTGCAGATGGCGGGACAAAGGGGGGTGATGACCAGGGGAATGCGGAATGCAGCGAAGAGATATTAAGAAAAATCCACCTTCCCGGTTATATCAGTGCCCTGAAAGCAGGTTCCGGTTCCGTTATGGCATCTTTCAGCAGCTGGAACGGGAAAAAAATGCATGGGAATAAAGACCTCTTAACCGGGCTTTTAAAGAATGAACTGGGTTTCCCCGGAATCCTTGTTTCTGACTGGAAAGCCATTGACCAGCTTCCCGGGGATTATACAAGTGATGTCACCATATCCATTAATGCAGGACTGGATATGATTATGGTGCCCGATGATTATAAAACCTTTATTACAACCCTGCTTACTGCGGTGAAAAACGGAAAGGTTCCCCGGGAAAGGATCGATGACGCAGTGAAAAGAATTCTCACCATAAAATTCAAGCTTGGACTCTTTGAACAGCCCTATACGGACAGAAGCCTTCTTCCCCTTGTGGGATGTGAAGAACACCGGGAAGCAGGCAGGGAATGTGTCCGTCAATCCCTTGTCCTTTTAAAAAACAAAAACAATGTTCTTCCGCTGTCAAAAGAGACCGGCCATATCCTTGTCGCAGGCAGGGGTGCGGATGATATCGGCATGCAATGCGGCGGTTGGACTATTTCCTGGCAGGGTATGACGGGAGATATTACGGAAGGTACGACTATTTTAGAAGCCATTCAAAAGACCGTTTCTTCAAAAACAAAAGTGACGTATTCCAGGGACGGTTCCGGTGCCGGCAAAGCGGATATCGGGATTGTTGTTATTGGTGAAAACCCCTATGCCGAGATGGAAGGGGACCGCCAGTCCCTTGCACTATCCACCATGGATATAAATGTCATTAACAACGTGAAAAAAACCGGCATTCCCATTATTGTCATTCTTATTTCCGGGAGACCCCTTATTGTTACACCGGAGATTGATAAATGGGATGCTTTTATCGCTGCCTGGCTTCCCGGAACAGAGGGCCAGGGTATAGCGGATGTCCTTTTCGGGGATTATAACCCGACCGGAAAGCTCTCTCATACATGGCCTGCGGATATGAAACAGATACCCATTAATGAAGGGGATAATGATTATGACCCGCTTTTTCCTTTTGGGTTCGGGTTGAGTTATTGAAGTTCCTTTTACTGGACTTGATTAAGCTTCTGTTTAATGTTTTCCTTCAGACAAAAGCGGATATAACGGTGGAGTTTATCTTTTGTTTCCTTATTCAAGGCAGTAGTAAAAGAAACCTTATTGTTTTTATATAAAGCGCTGTATATCTGTATAATCCATATAAGAGGATTGTCTTTTTTTGATGCGAGTACCTTTGCAGAAATATGAATGACTATTCCTTTTAACCGTAAAAGTACTTTTAAGAAGTACCTGCCCGGAATAAGAAGGTGAATATCCGTTTTAGAAAAATGACAGGTAAAGATCTGCTCGGATATATTCAATACTTTCGCCTTTATCACTTTTCTTTCACCTTCTATTGTGAAAAACACCTGGCTGTCATCAACAGCATCCACCCGTACATAATTACGGCGCCCCCTTGCTTCAAAGTAAAAAAGTATCTTTTTTAAAACAGCCAGGGTATTCTGCTGCAAATCGGAAAATTTAATTAAAGCGATGTTTTTTTCCAGGAACCGTCTACCGTATTGCTGATCCATCCTGCTGTAGACAAAAGCACCGACCTGGATCATATAATCCCGCATCTGCTCGATTTTCATAATATAGTCAAACCAGGTATCTATTTCATTCTGACTTGAAATACATATAAAAATAACATTCCGCGCATCTTTTTCCAATATACGTAAAAGCTTTAATTTATCTTTTTCATCCACCTGGTATGATTCAAATCCCATTTTTACCAGTGTATCGATAACCACGGATATGAGTTCCAGAGGCTCTATGAAAAATATCCTTACAAAATGGAGGGAAGTGACAAGTTTTTCTTCTTTTGATCCCGGTGCCGGGACCACTCCCGTTTCCGTCTTATTGCCTTCCGGTTTCTTGTCTCCCGGATTCATGACATAATCGATAAATTCCTTTGCATCTTTCAGCTTTACATCATATTCAGCACTATTGATGTTCAACTGTACCCGCACAGGTGGTTTATCTTCAATATCTATTTTATACTGTACTATACTTTCCCGGATTCTTTCTTTGTATGAAAGAGCCCCGCTGCCACTCGTTTCTGTTAACACGGCAACAAACTTATCACTATCATACCGTCCGATCAGATCCGTTATACGTATATGTTTTTTTAGTAGAATTGCGATCTTTTTCAAGATATAATCGCCGTTTTTATAGCCATATTCATCATTTATCCCTTTAAAATTTTCGATATCTATTACCAGAATGGAAAGTGATCCGTGATATCTTTTTACCCGTTTTATTTCCCTGTCCAGTTCCCAGATAAGGTACCGCTGGTTGTATATTCCGGTAAGATCATCGGAGAATAACAATTCTTCCAGCCTTTTATTTAATAAATCATTTTTTATTGCAGTTGCAATGGAGTGAATAAGTATTTTCAGCCTGATAAGGAATGCAGGAGTAAAGCCGGTGGGGATTGCATTATAGAGATTCAAAACACCAAGAACATCAAGGTTGGTTTCCAGGGGAATACAGAGTACCTGGGCTGTCTCTTGAATTATTTTTTTATTCTTATCCGCATCCGTTTCCATACGGCTTTGAACAAACTCATCTTTACTTATTATTTTTTTTCTGAGAACCGCTTCAAACATTATAGTTTCTTTATCAGATACACTGATTGGTTTATCGATATCCTTCCAACCCGGACGGTTATGGGCAACGAGAACCAGTTGATTTTTCTTTTTATTTACAAGAAAGAGGGAAAATATATATGGAATTGAAAGATCACTTATTTTCCCTTTCAGTTCTTTAAAAACAACATTATAATCCAGGAAAACCTCAGCTTTTTGTCCGTAATGAATTATCTTCTTTAAATAACCAAGATTATCCGTTAAATAATCACCTGGATATTCAGTGTTTATCTGTAAAGGATACCGGGCTGCGGAATTCTCTATAGATTGCATAAGTCCGTTATCATTTATTTCACCTTTTACAAAGTAATCCATGGCGCCAAGGGAAACAGCCTTTGTTCCAATATCCTCATTCCCCAGGGTGGTAAAAACGAAAACGGGTATTCCCGGAAACGATATGAGTATTTTCTTTAACCCATTCAGGTCATCTATATCGGCAATAAAAAGAGCAAGCAGGATAATACCTATTTTTTCACTTTTAAGGATTTCTATCCCCTGATTAATTGTTTTTGTATGTATAAGTGAATATCCGTTATGTGAATCCCTTGTGATTATCTCTTTTATATAAGCCGAGTCTTCCGGATTGTCATCAATCAACAGTATATTCATGAAAATTACTCTTTCTTTAATTTTTCACCGCAATATTTACAAAACACGGCTTCTTCGTCCAGACAGGATTTTCCGCATCCCGAACATACCCTGGTTCCTTCACGGGATTTGAAACTGATAGCAATTTCTGCTGAAAGAATTCCTGTGGGAACAGCAATAATTCCATAACCGAGAAGCATAATTACCGAAGCGATTGTCTGACCGAGTACAGTTTTGGGGGCAAGATCGCCGTACCCTACTGTGGTAAGTGTTACAATTGCCCAGTACATGGATTTGGGAATATTAACAAACCCGTTTTCCGGTCCTTCGACAAGAAACATTAAAGAACCCATAATAACGACGATGACAAGTACAGATCCGGTAAAAACGATTATTTTCCTGAAACCGGATTTTAATGCATTTAACAGGAAATTAGCCTGGCCGATGAACCGGCCGAGTTTAAAGATGGTAAATATCCGGAGGAGTCTGAAGACACGTATAAAGGTAAATGCCGGCATACCAGCGACAAAGCGAAGGATATAACTGGGCAGAATAGCCAGAAAATCAATAATACCGAAAAAACTCCTTATATATTTAAATCTGTTCCTTGCACAGAAGATTCTTATGATGTATTCCAGTGTAAATATAATAGTAAAAAACCATTCAACAAAAAGGAAAAATGATTCATAATCCTGCCTTAATTTATCGACACTATTTAATAATACGGCAAGAACACTTAAAATAATAAAAACAAGAAGCAGAACATCAAATAATTTTCCGGAATTTGTATCTGATTCAAAAATAATGATATAGAGTTTTTCTCTAAACTGATGCAGTTTCCTGTGTTCCCGGGTCTTCATCTTCTTGCAGTAACTTCTTTACTCTGCTAACAATTAATAAGTATAAAACCATATATATTTTAAAGTCAATATTTTTTACCTTTTTACTGCAATTCCGGGTTTATAATTGACATGGTAAGAAAGAGTATGATATGCTGTTTTGACTTAAAATCTTGTTAAATAACAAGATTTCAGGTCAAAATGACTGAACGTTGGCCGCCAGGTTAAATAGACCGGATAATTAATGAACACCTGGAGTGCTTATTAATTGAGTTATGGGTGTAACCAATGTTATGAGTAATGTGAAAAAACTTACTAATAGAGGTTCTTGCAAAAATACTATATTTACTGAAAGAACCGACCTTAACAACAGTGGAGTATTTTTATTTCCTTTTAGTATAATAAAATAAAAATACTCCGAAGCCTCTTGCAAAAATTCCTTAAATACTATCGGATTTTTGCAAGAGGCTCAATACTTTAAGAAAAGGAGTATAGTATGGGTGGTGGTGTTATTATTGTAAACAAAGGGTCAGGAGATGCCTATTTCCTTAATAGACAGGGCAAGGAAGTTATCGATCCTTCCAGGGATGTGGAGGTGAGAATCAATGAGGAATTCCCCGGTATAACACTGAATGATGCAGTAGAGGAGGCAAAACGGTTTATAATGGGTGCAATAAAGAAAAAGGTTGCCCAGAAAATGAGAGGATTTGATTGTTGTGCTGTTATCCGTGATATTAAGGTTTCATATAAGATCAAGTTCGGATTTGCCGGAGATGAAAAGCTTGAGCGGGAAATACATTTCAAAGAAGGAGACCAAATTCTGAAAAAAGGCGATACTGGCAGTGAATTTTTCTGGATCAAGGAAGGTATTGTCGATATTGAAGGTGTCGAGTATTATCCGGGCAGTGTATTCGGGAGAGCCGCATTCAGTGACGGAATAAGAAAGAAAAATGCATATGCAAAAACTGATACAACTGTTATTGCAATTAATAAGAATCACCCCGAACTTATCAATAAAATCCCGGTCCTTTTAGAGAAATTTGCAGAGGAAGTTAAAAAAATAAAAGAAATAAGGCCAAAGGCAAAAATCGATAAGGTGGATATGGAATAACATCCATTAATCTTTTAAACGATTATTTCGCATGCTACTGTTAATATAAACACATTGAGGGTAAATATTCTATAACGACTGCATAAGTTATATTTCTTTGATTGAAATAAAGAATTTACATATCTTGTAAAAAGAAGAGGTATTTATTAAATTTAACGGTAAGAATGGATTTTTTTATATGATATTTTACAGTTAATCAAAATAATGAGGAATTTTCTTGAAAAAGCAGTGGCCGGATTATTATATTATTGGAGGGGGATAAAATGTCTACTCAAACTCGTCACAAGTGCGATGAATATTATAAAATCTATCTTGAACATGATATTTCATTCACAAAAGAGATTATCAGTGAAATAAAACTTATACCTGAAAAGAACTATCTTCGTTATGGAGGGATGAATATTCCATGTATTCTCTATTCTTCTTCCATGATCCGGGCCCGGATAATTGCCCAGCTTCAACCTTCAATATGTGAAAAAATCAGCCTGGGTAATAAAACAACCTCCCTCTGTCTGGCATTCAGGAGGGAAAAAGGAGAGGATCCTGTCACCCTCTTTATTAATGCAAAAATCGCCGGATTAACCCCTTACAAATCAGATATTCCGGGTGTGAATTTCATCACCCTTAAATATATGAATAAACCACCGGATGATTTTATATACAAGCTTGGTGAAGCAATATTCAATAAAACAGAGGAAAACAAAAGAAAAGAGCAGAGAATTAACCTGGATGATGAAAAGACTAAAAGGCTAAAGCTTCAAACAGATAAAATCTGGATATTCTGTGATGGAAAACAGAGTCCATGTGTTCTTAAAGACATTTCATTCTCCGGTGCAAAGATCATTACAAGGGGAAAAAAGGATTCTTTTCTTAAAAAGAATATTAAGCTTATTCTGAATATCAGCAATCTGGAAGGGATCAGTGAAATGACAGGCACTGTTACTCATTGCGAAGAGATCATCGTGAATAAAAATATCAAATTCATCGCACTTGGTCTTGCTTTTGATAAGGCGAGTATACCTGATTCATATAAAGAATGGGTGAATAGTTTTATTCAGAAAGAGAAGTAAGTTTTAACAATACCCGGCCTATCCTTTCTGAATTCCTTTTAAAGTGAAGTTTCAAGTTTCAACAAGATATTGCCCAATTTTTTGAAGTTCCGGATTTCTTTCATACTCGCATTTTGCATTTGGGTGCATCTTTTTATCCAGATCTACTGTTTTTAAATAGAGTTCATTAATGATATCTGCAAAAATAGAAAGATTGGAACCGAAATTACTGATTGCCATTTCCTTCAGGACTTTATCTCTGTCAGATTCAGGACCTGATCTTGAAAGGACAGAGGAAGAACCGGAGGATAAAATGGCTTTAAGTCTTGGTTTTATTTCTTTATTTGCATGGTGAATGAATTTCGCAGCAGCAATAACCACTTCATATAGTTCATGAAATTTATATCCTTCAAGCTTGCCATAAACAGCTTTGTCTGCAAGGCCGTCCAGAATATCCCATATGGCCTGTTCTATTTCCATAACAAGGAGTGCTTTCCGTAAAAAACGGTTGGTAATATTTTTTTTAAAATGATCATTTATTTTATCGATAAGTTTTATTATTTCTCCATCTTTAATAGGTATTACAGTCATTCGGTACCTCTTTTACAAAACATTTCTCATTACAACTTTAACTCATCGTGATTCAATAGTCAAGCTTCTTCTTAAACAACTAAATAAGTAACAGTAATTTTTAACTGTGAGATTTTATGATGAAACCATGAGGTCAGAGGACCAGAAATCAGAGGGAAGGAGGTACCTGGCCAGAGGGATGGAACTGTCAGACCAGGAGGGGAAGGAGCTGCCACACCAGAAGGTGCCACACCAGGAGGGGACGGAGCTCCCACACCAGGAGGGGACGGAGCTCCCACACCAGGAGGGGACGGAGCTGCCACACCAGGAGGGGACGGAGCTGCCACACCAGGAGGGGACGGAGCTGCCATACCAGGAGGGGACGGAGCTGCTACACCAGAATGAGACGGAGCTCCCAGACCAGGAGGGGACGGAGCTCCCAGACCAGAGGGGAAGGGGCTGCCACACCAGAAGGGACGGAGGTACCAGACCAGAAGGGACGGAGCTGCCAGAGCAGAGGGACGGAGCTGCCACACCAGAAGGGACGGAGCTCCCAGACCAGAGGGGACGGGCCTGCCAGAGCAGAGGGACGGAGCTGCCACAACAGAAGGGACAGAGCTGCCAGAGCAGAGGGACGGAGCTGCCTACACCAGGGGGGACGGAGCTCCCCACACCAGGGGGACGGAGGTACCTGGCCAGAAGGGGACGGAGCTCCCAGACCAGGAGGACAGAGCTGCCAGGC
>JAFGQK010000286.1 GCA_016935735.1 Spirochaetales bacterium
CCGATGGAGGCAAAGTACTTATGCTTGAGAGCGTAAGGCCCGGAAGAGATGGTGAAATGAAAACCACTGCTGCCTACGATAAAAAATAGTTAAAACGCCATGAATGGCGTTTCAACACATCAAAAGAAAGTATTGCATCCGTTTCACTGACATGAGGCCTTCTATAATAAACGCCCAATTGCCTGTGTGGACTTCAGACATGCTGATCAATTTAACTGAACGATACATGCCGGAACCGGTATATCATCCGGAATCGGCCGCCCGGCAGATATCCTGTACAGCTTGAATTATCTTTACAGAAAGGACCTTCAATGCTACATTAGTGTGGCAGGTCAATAGTTTTCAGGAAAATAATTCAAAATCTAATTTGCATTATTTATGAATTGATTTTCAAGCTACCCGTAAATACATATTTACCAATACAGACAGGCGTCTGATCTTAAAGTTTAGGAATTAAATTAAATTATATTTGATGTATTACTAAATAAACAAGAAACTAACCTTCTAATTCAATGAAAAAAATAATTAAATACTTCCCGGTGATCTTTATTCTTCTCAATATCTGCCTTACTGCCATAGCGCATGATACACTAAAGTCATTAACTGCGGAAGATTATGCCCGATGGCAGAACCTTGGCGCCTACTCGGTTTCTGACAATGGTATGTGGGTAAGCTGGTCTGTCACTCTTGTTGATGGTGATGATACACTTTATATTAAAAATGTATCTACATCAAAATTATATAAATACCCGCTGTCAACCCGTAATATCTTTTCCGATGACTCAAGATGGGCAGCATGCAGGGTTGGGTACAGCGAAAAGCAACTGGAAAAAATGACAGAACAGAAAAAACCTGTAAAATATAAAACAAGGCTTGTCAATCTGGAATCGGAAGAGGAAAGGATCTTTGAAAATATTGAATCATTCATTTTTACGAAAGGTGGAAATCATTTGGTTATGAGTGGCTATGCAGGCGAAGACAAGACAAAAGATATTTTTATCCATAATCTCAGAACAGGTTATACCAAAAATATCGGTAATATTTCAGAGTTTGCAGTAAATAAGCAGGGTGACAGGCTTGCATATGCAATCAGTGCAGAAAACAAGAAAGGCAATGGTGTTGAAATGATGGACCTGAATAATTATAATATTTCATTTTTCAGTAATGATACGGCTGACTACAAAAATCTGGTATGGGATAAAGAGGGAAATGTCCTGATGTTCTTTAAGGCCTACAAAGATACTTCCCGTGTTGAAGACAATCATACGGTTTTTGCCATCCGGAATATTTATTCCAAACCCGAGATCAGAAGTTTTGATCCTTCGTCCGACACAATCAGATTTCCAAAGGGAATGTACATTAAGGATTCATTTAAACCCATTATATCAGATGATTATCAGATGATATATTTCGGGGCCTTCGACTGGACAATAAAAGAGAAAAAAGACAAGAAATCTGATGTTAAACCAAAGATCCCCGGAGTAGATATCTGGCACTGGAAGGATGATCCCATTCAACCACGTCAGAAAACCACTTACAATACCGAAAAAAACTTTACATATCTTTTTGCCTGGAATCCGGTCATTAACACTCTTACAAAAATAACCGATGATACCCTGAGGCGTGCAACTATAACCGGGGACGGCAGTTATGTTATAGTTACAGATGATACTCCTTATAAACCCTTGTTCCGGGAAACCATTTATGATTATTATCTTGTGAACCCGTCAACTGGTGTCAGGGAACCTGTTCTTAGTAATTTTTCTTCATTTCTCGGATCATCTCCGTCCGGAAAATATCTTTATTATTTTAAAGAAAAGAACTGGTGGGTTTATGATATTTCCAGGGGGTCTCATCTGAATATGACCAAAGATATTGAAACCCCGTTATGGAATACCCGTGATGACAGACCTGTTGAAGTTAAGCCCCCGTTTGGCAATGGCGGATGGCTTAAAGAAGACAGAGCATTATTTGTTTATGATGAGTACGATGTATGGAAGATTAGCATGGACGGCTCCAAACCTCTACGTCTCACAGATGGCAGAGAGAATAAGATCATTTACAGAGTAAATAAACTTGACAATGAATACCCGTATCACAATGAAAAGGAAGATATGTACTTTTCTGCTACGGGTGATCTGACAAAGGAATCGGGATATTACAGACTGACAGTGAAAAACAAATTTGAAAAACTCATTTATGAACCACGATATGTTACCGGTCTGAACAAAGCTGAAAAATCGGATTATTTTGTTTACCGGTCTGAAACATTTTCCGAATCACCCAATATTTACAGAGTATCGGGTTTATTCAGGGATCCTTTAAGAATATCTGATACAAATCCACAGCAGGCTGGTTTTGCGTGGGGTAAGAGTGAACTGGTGAATTTTACCAACCGGAACGGCAGACCGTTGCAGGGTGCACTTTTCTATCCGGCTAATTATATTCAGGGGAAAAAATATCCCATGATAGTTTACATTTATGAAATACGGTCAAACTATCTCAACCGGTATGTTGTACCCTCTCCGCGGGTTGCATACAATACCACTAATTTTACGAGCCAGGATTATTTTGTTTATCAGCCCGATATTGTTTACAAGACAAACCACCCCGGTGAATCTGCAGTCGATTGTGTCATCCCGGCAGTTGAAGAAATCATTAAAACAGGGATGATCGATGAAAAGAAGATAGGGATAATGGGGCACAGCTGGGGGGCTTACCAGACAAGCTTTATTATCACCCAGACCGATATTTTTGCGGCAGCAGTAGCCGGAGCGCCACTGATAAACATGATAAGCATGTATAATGAAATTTACTGGAATACAGGGAACCCAAATCAGAATATATTTGAGATTTCACAGGGCCGGTTACGGGAACCGTGGTGGGTAAATATGGAAGAGTATATGGCTAATTCACCGATGTTCCAGGCAAAGAACATAAAAACCCCGCTGCTGGTGGCTTTCGGGACAAGTGACGGAGCTGTTGACTGGCATCAGGGGATAGAAATGTTCACAACCATGCGCAGGATGGAAAAACCTTATATAATGCTGGTCTATGACGGTGAAAATCATTCCCTGGCAAAAAAGGAAAACCAGCTCGACTATGCCAGAAAAGTAAATGAATTCTTTAATCATTACCTGCTTGGAGAAAAACCCGGTGAATGGATCCTGAAGGGAAGAAAATACATTGACAGGAAAATCGAAGAGGAAAAGGCAGCAGAAAAGAAATAATTCTGGTTGCAGGTTAAATTTTATGCTAAAACCATTCCTGTACCGGGATATTAAGATCATGTTGAAAATCAGTAAGCTTGTAGCTGACTTCAGAATCATTTTCTATCCTGTAAATCCAGTAACCCGATATACTTCCTGGAGAAAAATAGGTTCTCCTGAGGAACA
>JAFGQK010000287.1 GCA_016935735.1 Spirochaetales bacterium
AAGGTACCTATCAAATTATATCCTTCTTGTTTAAATATTTCTTTCATTATTACTCCTTAATCAACATGAAAGTACATCAATCTTCACCAATCCTATCCCTCTTTTAGTGTAAATGAGTGAGGATTAGTGGTTTTTTTTTAAGAAGTAAGTGAACTATTACAAAAAACCTTCATGAAAATAAAAATTTGTCAAAAGGTACTACCTGATTGGAAATTCCCACCCATAATTGATTTCTATCTGCGTGTGTATGAATTATTATTCATGTATGGTAAACAGAACTTCCCGAAATGCCTTTGCCCGTACATAAGTGACAGTACCGATTCTCACTATGTATAATGCCCCATTATCATCTTTCATTTCCACTTCAATATGATCCAGGTTTCTATCCTTAATGCGTTTTATATCTGTTTGTGACAAAAAATTAATAAGGTCTATGGTTTGTGTCTTACCATCCGGAGTTTTCACTGTATATTCCGTATCCTCCCCTTGTGCAAGTTCAATGGAAAATATATACGATAAATCACCATTCTTTTTATATTCATAGCATTTTACTGTTTGTCCGTCTTTCTGGAGCATGCAATAGATTGGTTCTATATCCCGTTCAATTGCATCAATAAAAACATTTTGAGTATCCTGTATCGGACTTGAAATAAGAGAAATTACTATCATTACAAATACGGATAGTTGTTGTACCATCATCATAACAATTTACCTCCCGGATAAGATATATTCATACTATAAAATGAAATGGAATGGAATGCAAGGAGGAAAGAAAACAGGAAAAGCATACATTTTTATTGCAATAGACTCAGGTTTGGAATAGAATAGAAGACACAGCGATGGGAAAGCGGGAAATCCGGTTCAGCAAGAAGCAGGGAAGGGTAAAAAAGCAGGACACGAACACTGCGGGTGGGAATGATCAGGACAATGGAGAAGTAAAACAGGCTCCAGGGAAGTTTGGGGAAGTCTACCTGCTCGAAACTCCCCTCGAACTTATCAACCTTCTCAACCACGTAAACGGGCAGTGTGCCCTCAAAGGTCACTGGTTATACATGATATTCATGCTCCTGTGTTCCATCGATGATGAACAATACTACATTGGAACTCAATATGACCTCGTTTATTTCTCCAGGGCAGACCTGGGGAAGAACCTCCGGATAAGGTACCTCCGGGAGTTCTTCGCCAGATATTACGGCAGTAAATTTCAAATCGTGGTTCCCGAGATATGGGCGTTTGAATACGCCCGCAGAGGTCCCTTCCCGGAACGTTACCGGGCCGTGAACGACCCCGGGGTTCTTGCTCAGGTGGATGCATCCATCAGGGAATTCCTGGAAACTCTCCGTCCAAAACAAGAGGTCTTGCGGCAACGTAAGGAACAAGCGGGTGAGGACACGCCGGCATGGGAAACTTGTTCGATTTGTTCCGATATCCAGGAGAAATGTTACTCGTTCTGTGTGCACGGGGATCTCCAAAATGGGAAAATTCCCGGGAATGAAATTTATCTTACAGTACTCGGGGCGCCGTTCTTTAACGACAGCCAGACCTACCGCCACTGGTGCATCAAGCAGTGTCCGGAGTGTCACACCTGTTACCTGTGGGAATTTGATTACGAGTACTTGATGGGAGGTTCCGGGGACGAGGTCACGTTGACCCGGCTGTCGACTTCCGAGGCCGGGAAATGGATAAGTAAGGTCAACCTGACGATTCAAACCTCGCGGGAAAATCTGGAGGCGAATGCGTTGCCCCACCTGGAAGTTTTAAAGACTTCCACGAACCAGAAGGCCCTCAAGAACTCAATACATTATTTCTTCCACGAGCAACTCGTCCACGGTCACGATATCCGGTTCGTAATCCCGTCTCTTGTCTACTTTCTCGCGCATCACCAACATGTCAGGAAAAGGAAAAGGAGTTGTCCCGCATATTGGGCCAGCTCCATCGTGATCGATTTCGCGTGGAAGAGTACTGTCAATCGCGACTACTTGATCGATAAAATGGAGGAAATCCGGGACGAGGTCACCTCCAGTGGGCTGGAATTTCAAGAAGTCTGGGACCGGGTCACAAGTGAAGACTTCGGATGTAAGGAATAAGTACCAGGAGGACGGAACTCCCGGGACGCAAAAATTCCGGGAATTCTTATCGGAATTCCAGTGAATAATGATAAAAGTGTTGACACATTCAACTATAGTTGTTATATTTCCACATTATTCCGGGCCGCTAGCTCAGGTGGTAGAGCAACGCCCTTTTAAGGCGTGGGTCGAAGGTTCGAGTCCTTCGCGGCTCAAACCCGGATTAAAAAAAAGAAAAGCAGACTTCCCTGTCTGCTTTTTTTTTGCAGTGAGAAAAATGAAAAGTTCTTGCAATTTACTTATCGCTATGTAAAAATATAAGTATAATAGGGATATATTCCTGTATCGGTTCTATCGATGAGTGAATATAACTCCTTTAAATTTGGTTTGTCACCCCATACTTAATACAGTTTAAGTAAGGGATGACAAATCATGAAACCCGGAAATACTGACATGCTGAATAATAGTCAGTATAGATATTAAGTTAGATAGAGGAAGAACAGTATGACAAAACAATTTGTGAAAAGAAAAACCTATGTCATTGATAAGAAGTTTCAATTCCGCTTTATTGCAACATTCCTCCTGTATATTCTTATTTCCCTTTCAATATTTTCTATAGGGATTTTTATTTTCTACTGGCTTTCATATATGGCTGGCGAGAATGTGGTAAGTGAGTTCATTGTTATATACAGACAGGTTCAGCTTTTTGACAGCGAAGGGAAACCCCAGATGGATAGTAATAAAAAACCCCTTACAACAACAGAACCGCAGCCTCCGATTAACCCGATCCAGCTTATTCTTCCCCCAATTCTTATCAACAACCTGATAATCGTTTTTATTATATCCATTCTTGGTATATTCTACTCCCATAGAATCGCGGGCCCGGTATATCGAATGGATACGGATATTAAACGTGTATTAAATGGTGAAAAAGGAATTATAATAAAACTCAGAAGAACCGACAAACTCCACGACCTTGCAGAGACAGTCAATAAACTCATAACAGAATACGATAAACTCCGTTAATAAGTAATATTGAAAACAGAACTTTTTGATGAAAGCGGTACATCACGGGGATTTTACTCTTCACTGAACAGGGTGAATAACCTTACTGGTAAAGAATGGGTTTTCTGGACACGAAGTGTTATCACAAAAGTTTATCCCCCGAACCTTCAACATAAACTAAGAAGCACACATGGAGGGCAGAAACCGCCTGATCTCTGTGCTGATATTATACGTATTTTTACAAAAGAGGGACAGAAGATACTTGATCCATTGATGGGCGTCGGGGGTGTGTTGATTGGGGCAGCCAGATGTGGAAGAAGTGCCACGGGGATAGAATTGAATAAACAATGGATCGATATTTATAAAGAGGTATGCAGGCGTGAACAGATCAAAGAGATGGAAACCCACTGTGGTGATGCATCTCGAGTCGTAAAGACATTGACAGGCACTCCTTTTGATATGATTTTTACGGATATTCCTTACTGGAAAATGGACAAAGCGCGCCGTTCAAAAGGAGTATATAAAAAAGTTGGCGAAAAAGCCAGGAAGGATTATAAAAAAACCAAGCTCGCAGCCTTTAATGATGAAATCTATGAAACAAAAGATGACTGGCTTAAGAAAATGGCAGGAATATTCAAAAGTGCTTCGGACTTGCTATGTCCCGGGGGGTATCTTGCCACTTTTGTCGGTGATATGTACTTTGATAATGAATACCATTGTCTTTCTGCAGAGCTGGCAAATGAATTAATTAAAATAGATGGACTTGTCTGGAAGGCAAATATAATCTGGTATGATGTTTCAAAAAAACTCCATCTTTACGGATATCAATACACCTACATCCCATCTATGATACATCAGAATATAATAGTATTCAGGAAAGAAGAGCCATGATAGCTTATTTCCCGGTATTTTCTATCATTACATGGTAAAAAGGGAATGACAAAAAGCAGTACACCCTGTATAGTGAGAATATGAGAGCAGTCATACAAAGAGTAAAACAAGCCGGTGTTACTATTGAAGGGAAAATAAGCGGAAAAATAGAAAAAGGGCTTCTCATTCTCGTGGGGATTGAGAATGCTGATACAGAGGATGACAGCACCTGGCTTGCAGGGAAAATAGCCTGTCTTCGTATATTCCCGGATGCGGGTGGTGTAATGAACCTGTCTGTTATAGAGAATAATGGTGAACTCCTGGTGGTAAGCCAGTTTACCCTGCATGCAAGTACGAAAAAAGGAAACCGTCCTTATTATGGCAGGTCAGCAGAACCAGGGACAGCAATACCGCTTTATAACCGGTTTATTCTGGAGTTGGAATCCATTACCGGGAAAAAGGTGGAAACAGGTGAATTCGGGGCGATGATGGATGTCTCTCTTATTAATGATGGACCTGTAACTATTATAATAGATACAAAAAATATTGAATAATGCTCAACATTAGTTGAGCCCCAATTGTAGTATAAATAAGGTGGTCAAGGAGAAAGCAAAGCATATGGTATATGGAGAAGAAATATCTTTAAGCACAAAAGGATTCTCTGATATAAAAGATATTACGGGTATGGTACATAACATTATAGATACCTCCGGGATAAAAGAAGGGATGGTCCTGGTATCCGTAATCGGGTCAACCGCATCCATATCCACAGTAGAATATGAACCTGCACTTGTTGAGGATGTGCGGGATCAACTGGAAAAGATGGTTCCCCATACAATGCCTTCCAGGCACTCTGCAACATGGGGTGATGATAACGGATTTTCTCATATCAGGGCGACACTGATGGGTCCCGGCATTACCTTACCGGTAACAGGGGGCCGGATGGTGTTGGGGACATGGCAACAGATAATCGTCATCGATCATGACAACAGGCCAAGGAACCGGAGGATTTTTATCCAGGTAATGGGAGAATAAAGAGCTTTCTTATCAGGATCCTGTGTCTTTTTTTAAGTGTTCCCTGAAGAATCCGGTATGGTGATGGCAAAATTCAAGGAAAAATTGTTGTACACCAAGAAAATAGTTGTCAATGACATGTGTGGCTTCTTTTCCAATATAGCGGTAATGCCACGGTTCATATATATATCCTGTTACCTCTTCATATCCGTCCGGATATGAGAGGGAAAATCCATATTCCCGGGCATAGGAAAGCAGCCATTTGCCTGCTTTCGTGTCCTTGAAAGCAGTATCGATCGGATGAAAATCCACTGTAGTTCCAAGCTGATGTTGTGAGTACCCTGGCCTTGCAGATTCACGTTTTGCCTGTTCAATACCGACAGTTTTAGCCCAATAATTGAATAGATTTTTCTGCGTATCATAAGAACGGAATGCAGATGCAATCGTCAGTTCAAAACCCTCCTCCTTTGCCGCACTTATCATGGCAAGCAAGTCGTTCATAATCACCTGCCGGACCATCATGGAGGTATATGTTATTTTTACAGGGTAATCTTTAAGGGGTACAAGATCACCCGGAACATAGGCAGCAGGAAGGGGATGATTTTTATCAACAAGAAGGAATAACTCACCAGGTAAGGCAAAAAGTACTCTCATACTTTCAAGGAACTCCCCGGGTTGTGCTAAAATTTTTTCTTTTATTAAAGGATGTGATAATTCCTCTATCTTTTGTTTCATCATAGTTTCTGTAATGGAAAAATCAGGATGAATGAATTTCTCGGCAGTACATACATAAAGGCAACATACTATTAATAGAAGAAAGATGTACAGACCTGTCATTTTTCGCATATTAAAAAATCCTTTCAATAACTTCATCCATCGTTTGAACAGCGTGGAAGGTGATGCCTTTTTTTACATTTTCAGGTATTTCTTCAAGATCTTTTAGATTTTCAGCCGGAATAATAATCTGTTTTACTTTATTCCGTTTTGCAGCAATGGTTTTTTCTTTTAAACCGCCAATCGGAAGCACCCTGCCCACAAGGGAAAGTTCCCCGGTCATGGCAAGATTATTTCTGATCTTTTTATTGGTTACCAGGGAAAGAAGACATGATGCCATTGTTATACCTGCTGATGGACCATCTTTCGGGGTAGCACCTGCGGGTATATGGAGATGAATCCGGTGATTTTCAAAGTATTCCCTTTTTACCTGAAAGTTATTAGCAATCTGTCTGATGTATGTATAGGCAATATTGGCGGATTCCTGCATGATATCTCCCATCTGTCCGGTAAGTTTGAATCCTTCCTTGCCATTATTTGCAACAGCCTCAATAATAAGGGTGGCACCGCCAAGGGGGGTCCATGCGAGCCCCATGGCCATACCCGGTTTTGTTATCTTTTTCTGTTCAAGTTCATCGAAAAGCGGCTTTTTTAAATAAGCGACAAGATCACTTTCCTTTATTGCTATGGGAAAGGTAACATCTTCCATTACCTTTTTCCTGGCAATTTTCCTGTGTATTTTATCGAGTGCCTTTTCGTAATTCCGCAGACCTGCCTCCCGTGCATAATTCTCTGCAATTGCAGTAAGCGAAGAGTGGTCATAACTTACATCTTTTTTCTGGAGTCCGTTTTTTTCCAGGGATTTGGGGATAAGATATTTTCTTGCAATAGTTACTTTTTCTTCATTAATATACCCGGATAACCGGATTACTTCCATCCTGTCCAGGAGTGGGGAAGGAATCGTATCCAGTGTATTTGCCGTGGTGATAAAAAGGATATGTGAGATATCAAAAGGCAGGTCAAGGTAATGATCGCGAAATGCAATATTCTGTTCTGGATCAAGAACTTCCAGGAGGGCTGATGAAGGATCGCCCTGAAAGGAGACACCGAGTTTATCGATCTCATCTATCATAAAAACAGGATCTTTGGTTTTCACAATTTTAAGACCCTGGATTATTTTCCCGGGCATGGCACCCACATAGGTTCTTCTATGCCCCTTTATTTCCGCTTCATCCCTCATCCCTCCTACCGAGAACCTGAAAAATTTTTTTCCCAGTGCCCTTGCAATGGATTTACCCACCGATGTTTTCCCGACACCGGGGGGACCGGCAAGACAAAGGATCGAACCTTTTGTATCTTTTTTCAATATCCGGACTGCAATATGCTCGAGAATTCTCTCCTTCACATCCTGGAGACCGTAATGATCCGCATCCAATATCCTTTTCGCTTTAAGCATATCAATATTCGCAATTGCGGGATCGATCCAGGGAAGGGAAACAATCGTTTCAAGGTAATTCCTGGTAACGACAAATTCAGAGGAATTGGAATCCATAAGACTGAATTTTTCAAGTTCACTTTCCACCTGGTCTTTAATTTCTCCCTTGAATTTAAGCTTATCTATTATACCTTTAAGCCTGGTATATTCCTGGCTTTTTGCATCAACAGGCATTCCCAGTTCCGTTTTAATAGCTTTCAGTTCCTCTTTAAGAAAATACTCCCGTTGGCTTTTTGAAATCTTTTCGTTAATCTGTTTCTGAATTTTTTTCTGTATTCTAAGGAGTTCCTGCTCCTTTTTAATAAAAATCAGGGCACTCTCTATCCGCTTTCGTATATCAAAGGTTTCCAGGACATTCTGCTGCTGTTTCCGGTCAATATTGAGAATAGAGGTAATAAAATCCGCGATCTTTCCCGGGTGATCGATATTGACCATGTTAAGGCGCATCTCTTCGGAAAAAAGCGGATTATTCTCTGATATCTGTTTCATTTCCGTAATAAGCGCACGGGTAAGGGCTTTAATCTCCATTGTATTGGTTATTTTTTCCTCGATGAACTCCACGGCAGCGGTAATAGGGGTTTTCGTACTTATAAACTTTTTTACCCTGAATCTTTTCAGTGTTGTAATAAAAATATTTAAACCCCCATCCGGGAGATTGAGCTTCTTTACAATTCTCGCTACTGTTCCTATTCTAAAAAGATCATCGCTGTCCGGATTTTCAATTTCATCTGATTTTACAAGAAGAAATCCGATAATCTGGTCCCCGGCTAAAGACGCATTCACGACACTGATATCTGCATTTGAATGAAGCATCATCGGCATAATAATGCCGGGAAAAATCGGTTTTCCCTGGAGGGGGAGGATATATATCCTGTTAGGCAGTACAAGTTCAGCAGGAATTATTTGTGATTCCGACATAATTATCTCCATTTCTTAATTTTTTTCAAGGTAGTCATTGCTTGTAAAATAGTCAAGATTATATACTGCAAAAAAAAAATTCACATAAAATTTTTTTAATTATATCAACTATATACTCCTCTTTACATATGATGAAGAAATGATTATGCTTTAAATATATACCCTTGTTTGACAGGAAGATATAAAGAGATGGATGGAAAGATAAAAATAAAAATTGCAAATAACACACATATCCCCGGGATTATTGATGTATGGAAAGAAAATGTGGACTATCATAAACAGCTTGATTCTTTTTTTGTCCTCCGGGATGATGGTGATGACAGGTTTATCGCTTATATTAAAAACCAGATTCTTTCATCAAAATCTTTCTTATTAGTAGGTTTGCATGATGATGAAGTCATAGGTTACGGTCTTGCTCATATAAAAATGTATCCTCCTATTTTTCAGCAGACACTGTATGGATATATTGCCGACCTGGCCGTAAAATTGGATTATATGAGAAACAATACCGGCGATTTACTGCTTGCAGGTATGATAAAGTGGTTTAAATCCAAACATATTGAACGTGTGGAACTCCAGGTATTTACACATAATAAAATGGGAAATAATTTCTGGAAAAAACATGGTTTTATGGAATATAAACACGTATTGAAGGTTGAGTTTTGTGATGATGTGCCATTTGATGTTTTATCGCCCGGGGATGAAGCTTGATTTCTTTTATTTTGAACAGGAAAGCTTGATTTTTTTAGAAAAATGTTGTATTAATGAAAAAGCAGGAATTATTCAGAAGAACTGTCAGACGCAATGGCTGACGATACTCCTTTAAACTGTTGGATAAAAAAGGCCAACTGTACAACAATACTAACATAAGGAGATATTTCCATGCAGGATCTCACAACAGTCAAAGATGGACAAAAAATTTCCGCACTCATCTGTATGACCGATATTATTGGTTTTTCACAGATATCCCAATCTCAAAATATGGAAATCCTTTATAAGTTTCTAAAGGATTTTGCTTCCATTACTTTTAAAAAGATAGAAAGGACAGCAGGAAAAATAATTAAATACATCGGGGATTCTTCACTTATTATTTTCCCTGATGATTCAGTCGATGAGGGTGTGCAGGTGCTTCTTGAATTAAAGGATGAACTGGAAGGCTATTTCAAAAAGAATGGCTTTACCAATAAAATCACCTTTTGTCTGCATTTCGGTGAAGTAATTGCGGGGAGATTCCCCCCATTTGATTCTATTGATGTTTTAGGTGATACGGTAAATATTGCATTTATGCTTGACAGGGGGCATTACCGGGGTGGATTTGTAATTACCCCCCAGGTGTTCAGGAAGTTAAAGCCAGCAACGAGAAAGCAGTTTCATAAATTTACCCCGCCAGTTGTTTATCTGGCCGGCTAAAACAGGACGGAATAATTCCTGCAAGTTTAAATTCCCTTGAGCAGATCCGATGGTGTCGGGTAATAGCCAAATCGTTTTACCCTGGGCAGTTTCTGGAGCAATCTCCAGTTCCAGGAAGAATCCACACCTGCATCTTTTGCCAAAGTGACAAGTTCACCATTCAATTCCTTTGCTTCCGATTCTTTTTCAAGGAGCAGCGATTGAAGTAAAGGGTTGTATGTCCTGTCCGGCTTATAACGGTATGAAGTAAATTGTTCCGCTTTCTTCTCAAGTTGATGAAGGAGTTCCAGCGGATCGCATGAAGGGAGTTTCTGGAGGGGCTTTCCGCTTTTTTCAAAGGTTTTTATTCCTTCATGCAATATCCTCATCGCAAGTTCCCTCCCCTCCCTGTAGGAAAAAAAATGCAGCAGGGTGGTATTACACATGGCAACAGGAAGATAAAGAAGCTGAAATATAAAATAAGAATTCATGTAGGGGCTTATATCATCAACCATATGAAGTTTTATATGAAAATCCTTTAGCAGTGAAAGAATTTTTTTCAAAACCTTATTTTTTTCACATATAATATGAGAATTTTCCGATGTAAGTTCCACATCCCCCGGCTGTAAGCTTACGGCTGAAAGAAGGGTAACACAGAACAGCGGATGAAAATCGTTTCCCGGGGAGAGGTGATTTATACCTGTTTTTGAGTAATTAAAAAAAAGAATATTCCCGGAATTTTCAGAAAGGCTTTCGGATAATTGCTCCTTTTTCAAGACAGGCAGGTGGTGGCGTTTGACACAGACAAAAAGCATATCCGCTTTCCGTGTATCGTCATAACAAATCCCCTCCACCTTGAGCCATCTGCCGGGCAGCACAAGCCTTAGAGTTGCAGCAGTCCTCTTCTTTTCCCATACAGGGTTATTGGCAAAACAGACATCAACCTGCCTGGTATTTAAAAGACCTGCAAAAAGGGAGCCAATCGCACCGGAACCGATTATTTTAATATTCATTTCAAGATCTCCTGTTTCATTCTATTCCATAATTTCCTGTAACTGAATCCCGGAAAGGAGGGAGTTTCGGCGGGAAAAAGGTAAAAAAACACAGGCAAAAAGCAAAAAGTACAGCCATTGCAATACCTGTTATATTTAAAACATTATTATATTTTTTTGCAGTTATTATAATATAGCTTAACAACTGGCATAACAATGCCCCTGAAATATAGAGACTGATATCAACAAAAAGAATACTCCCGGAAACAAACGCCGTATATAAATAAAAAAAAGCCACAATAAAAAACTGCATGGATAAAACGCCTGCCGCTTTTGCAAAAAAATAATTTTGTGTTTTGTTTTTTAAAAGCCAGTAGTCTATGAAGGAATAGAGAATCAATGACCAGAAACCCAGCTTAAGGTGTTCCCAGACACTCTCATTTACCGCGCAGAACATGCCCACTACCGGGGAATAGCCGGACCATTGATAGGTAAAATGCAGTAACGATCCGACAATAACGATAAAGAAAAAACCACAGAGGTGAATAATAAAAATATCTTTTACCATTTTTATATTTTTCATACACTACCCTTTACTGATATCTCTGACAAACCATCGCATCGTTGTTTATGCCCCCGTCCCCGGGCCGATAGCCGATGAAAGCTTTGTAAATACGCCGGGAGCATTTTTTATTGATGCAATAATAATCCGTTCGCCGGACTTTTTTTGTAAAAGGATTGTCCCGATCCCTAAAAGTCTTGAAAGTATGTTTTGTTTTAATACAACATGGTCAATCCCCGGGAGAGAGAAAATGAAGAGTTCCTTTAAAAGAAACGTATTTTTAATATAGTAGACTTTTTTATCATTTGTATTGATAATCAATGCAGAAAGAAGTGCTTCGACCTGGTATTTCACAAAAAAAAGCCCGGTATACCCGATGATGATGCAGAGGATTATCTTTGCCAGGTTGTCCAGAAAGGTTGTAGTGGGAAAATCAAAATTAAAGATTTCATGCAGCCGGAAAAAGAGTATTCCCTGTTTAAGATACCCTGAAAGGTATGGATATAAGGAAAAAAAGCAGAAAGAAATGATTCCTGCTGCTGTTACTTTAAATAAAACAAAGAAGAACGGTTGCCAGGTGATAATACAATTCCTTTTCTGAAAGGTGATTGTCCTTTTTAAATACATATAAACAAGATATTCTTTAAACCGCCTGTATATGTTAAGATCACGGAAATGAAAACCGGATACACCGTTTTTCTTTTGTATCCTGTCTCTTACAAATTCTAAAATACCTTTTTTAATCCGATTTACCAGGTGAATAAGAGCATGGAATAAATTCGATAAAAAATCTCTGATTGCCTCTATTAATTCAATCATCGTTGCTTTCTTCTTTTAAAGAAACTTAAAAAAGAGTCTTTTTGGGCCAGACTATTCCCACATCTGCGCCTGCATCAATAAGCATTTCTATCACTTCTTTGTGATCCCTGTCTGCTGCAAGGTGGAAAGGCACATAACCGGCTTTATTCTTTGCATTAAGGTTTACCTTTTTTTCAATCAGGAGTTTGACAACATTTGTATACCCATTCGCGGCAGCCCAGTGAAGCAAGGTATTTCCCTTTGAATCAGTAATGGAGAGATTGGATCCGGCTTTTATAAAGAGAATCACCGCATCTTTATGATCATTTAAAAATGCCAGTTTTAAAGCAGTATTTCCTTTCCTGTCTTTTATATTGATAAGTTCATCATTATCCGTTAGGAGTTCTATAATACCTGTATATCCCTCTTTGCCTGCCCAGTGCAGAATGGTCATCCCCTCTTTATCACTGATACCTGTTTCCGAACCCTTTTTAATAAGAAAATCCACAATATTTCTGAACCCTTCCCTTGCTGCAATATAAAGCGGCGTTCTGCCGTCTTTATCCCTGGCATGTACATTCATCCCTTTTTCATCCACGAGTTGTTTTACCAGTTTAAGATCGCCCTTTTTACATGCCCAGTGGAGAAGGGTGGAACCTTCGGAATTCCCGGAGCATCCTGCTGCCAGGTAAAACAACATAAAAAGAGAGAAAAACAGGGAAATCTTTTTTATTCTTTTCATTCAATTCTCCAATAGCCAGGAAATAACAACGAATTTCACCGGCTTCTATACCAGCTTCTCATTAATATCAGAAGATGACATTTGCAGTCAAGTAAGCAAATGATAAAAACATACATTGTATGGAAAATAATAGCGTATAACACACTCAACAATAATTTCTACTGGGTGGGAATTTCCAATCAGGTAGTACCTCTTGATAAATTTTTATTTTCATGAAGGTTTTTTTTAATAGTTCACTTACTTCTTAAAAAAAAACCACTAATCCTCACTCATTTACACTAAAAGAGGGATAGGCTTAATGAAGATTGTATGGTTTATAAAAGTAAACCAAAATTATCAATTTTCAATTTTCTATAAGAAAAATAAACGTAATAAATACTACCAACCTGATCTTTATATTAGGCTGTCTAAAAAGCCTGCGTTTCACACCTGTCTGAAACAGTAAAAAATTTTTTTTTTTCTTAAAAAAGCAATGCAGGAAGGAACTTTGCCCCTTTAATAAATATGACAATACAGTGTTGGCATGAAAGGAGTATT
>JAFGQK010000288.1 GCA_016935735.1 Spirochaetales bacterium
AGTGCCGATTAGTGAAGATGAGTGGTTACTATCGGGGGAGCAGTTACGGTTTTTTGTTAAAAAAACCTGATTGGGAAATCGCACCCTTTCACCCAATGTAATTGTAATGATTCACCTTATCCGGTATAATGATTTTGGTGTTTTAAATAAATAGTTATACAGGGAATGAATGTACGACAAAGAATGGATCGAGTACAAAAAGAATCTCATTAATCTAAGATATACATCTTTTAACGTGAACAATCACGACATTCCATTATTTTCATTTATCGAATACAATCTAAGCAATAAATGCACCCGGGCTTGCAGTTTTTGCCCGGTAAAAAATGATGATGATGTACAATTTATGGACTTAAAAACATATGATGAATCCTTAAAACAACTTCGTGATGCGGATTTTGCCGGATTGATTATCTATTCCGGCTTCAGTGAACCTTTGCTGCATCCCGGCCTGGCCCGCTTTATCTCTTTAACAAAAGAAAGGCTGCCGGATGTTCTCTTAGGAATAGCCAGTAATGGTGATCTGGCTACAAAAGAGAAAATCAGACAGGTCTTTGATTGCGGCCTGGATATATTGGCCTTAAGTTTATATGATGATGAACATCAGGTTGAATCTTTTACTTCTATCGGAAATGAACTAAAGCTTAAAGATAAAATCTTTTTACGCAGGCGGTTTTTAAAAGACGGAAATTTGAATATGATCTACTGCAACAGGGCAGGCGCTTTACCTGCTGCAAAGGAGATGCCGCTTAAAAGGAATTGTTATTATCCATTTTATATGCTTTATATAGACTGCAATGGTGATGTCTTATTCTGTTCACATGATTTTAATAAGCAATTAATTTTGGGTTCCGTGGGGAGAGATCATTTGTTACAACTATGGAAGGGAGATGTATTGGAACGAGTGCGGATAAACTTACATGAAAAGTGCCGTACCCACCTTCCCTGCGGCAAGTGTGATGTAACAGGAACTGTCATGGGAGAAATGCATTATAAAAAATGGAAGGAATTAAAAAATACCTCCAGTTAAATGACAGATTGGGAACAGTATTTATCAAAATTATGGCGGCCCGGTATAGAAGACAAAAGAGACCCGGAGGGTTTTATCTGCCTGAATCATAATGAAGCCCCCTTTGGAGAATATAAAAAATATCCGGATCCATATATGCTTTATGTAAAGGCCGCTGAACTCTTCCATGTCGGAACGGAAAATCTTTTACCGTCATATGGGTCCGAGCAGGGGATCAGATACTGTTATGATACATTTGTGCCTGTGGGTGGAAAAGTTATTCAAACAAACCCGGCATTTGAAATGCTGGAAGTGTTTGCATATTATAGAAATGCGGCTGTTATTAAAATTGACTATAATGATTTTTTACAACTGGACAGTAAAGCAATTATAAAGAAGATTGATGAGAGGATAAATTTAGTGGTCCTGGCAAATCCGGATAATCCCACGGGTCAGGTAAAAACAATACCGGAGATTGAAGAAATCGCCGGGAATTGTAAACTCCATAATGTCCGCTTTCTCCTTGATGAAGCATATTATGATTATTATCCCCTGGACACAATACCTCTATTAAAAAAATATCCCAATCTTATCATAGCCAGAAGTATGTCAAAGAACTGGGGATTAGCCGGGGCCAGGCTGGGCTTTCTTCTTTCGAATGAGAAAAATATTCATTTGCTCAGAAAACAAAAGCCAATGGATGAACTTGGAACCCCCCAGGTAGAAATATTTTTGAGGGCCATTGAAAATCCCGGTATTGTACGTAATAATGTTGCCCAGGTAAAGAAATGGCAGGCTGTATTCGAACACACACCCCTGGATAAAATAGAATATATTCCAACGTATGGAAATTTCATTTTACTTAAATCACATAGCTTCACAAAACACAAGAATTTGTTTCTTGAAAATAAGATCCTGCCGCGCATGGATTTTAAGCATCCCTGTCTTAAAAATTGTATTCGTTTTTCAATTGATAATGATGAAGTTATGGACAAAATAGTAAGACTGCTTAAAGGGTGAAACTATGATCTTGATAGCCGGACCATGTGTTATACAAAACATGGATATTTTAAAGAGCACCGCAGAGTCCCTTTTAGAGGTAATCCAGGGAAAGGACATAGATTTTTATTTCAAATCCTCCTGTATTAAGGATAACAGGACGAAGAAAGAATCTTACCGGGGCGTCGGGTTTAAAACAGGTATTCCGATGTTACAAAAAGTTGCAGAAGAATACAATATAAAAATATGTACGGATTTTCATACAGTGGAACAAATCCAGACCTATTCTCCGGCTGTGGATGTGATTCAGATTCCCGCGTTTTTAGCCAGACAGGCTTCTTTACTGGAAGCTGCGGACTGTTCCGGGAAAATTGTCCATGTAAAAAAACCGCAATTTATGGATCCTGCAGATATAAACTACCTGGAAAATTATTTATCCAGGTCAGGGCAAATCTTCTTAACAGACCGGGGAACATGTTTTGGTTATAAAAACTGGATGATGGACCCACGGCACGTGAGAATAATGAGAAAAAAGACCAGCAAATCAAAAATCCTGGCAGACATAACACATCCCAACCGGTTAACAGAGAATCATGAATCCGAATTGATGGCTTATGATCTTGGAGTTGCTTATCTTTCAGCAGGGGCCGATGGAATATTCCTGGAAACACATCCGGCTCCAGGGGATGCGTTGTGTGATACACATAATCAAATAAAGACAAAAAGCCTGGGATGTTTTATTGAGAATTTTTATATGACCTATAAATCGAGGAGAGTGCTTTAAAAAATATAATTGGATTTCAACTTGTTGAAAAACACCTTAAAAATATAATTGGATTTCAACTTGTTGAAAAACACCTTAAAAATATA
>JAFGQK010000289.1 GCA_016935735.1 Spirochaetales bacterium
AGTGCCGATTAGTGAAGATGAGTGGTTACTATCGGGGGAGCAGTTACGGTTTTTTGTTAAAAAAACCTGATTGGGAAATCGCACCCTGGGGAATTGATTGATTGACAATTATGCTTAGAAGAGCTATAATTTAAATTATCAAAAGGCTTTTAAATATAAAGTAAAATGGCTGACAATCATGTATAAAATGAATAAAATTATCTTATTAATTTATTGTCCAGGAATTTCGATTTTCCACAATAAAGAGATGAAACCACAGATTACACCGAGATTACCAAGATTACACAAATTTTTCTATCTATTTCTGTGTAATCTATGTAATCGGTGGTTTCCCTTTTCTTCCATTAAATAATTTGCGGAGCTATGTTCTGAAGTACTTCCCGGGAATTACTACTCACTGGATGTATCGGATAAATCCATAAAAAGATGTTGAAATTATCACAATAAATTTATACATTTTAATCAATACAAAAAAGCGGACAAGCAATAATGAAGCTGGTTAAAGATCTATATCAAATTTTTAGGAGATATTTTATATGTTACAAATCTTTTTATTTATATTTTTAGGTTTATTTGCCGGAACTATGAGCGGAATTGTTGGGATTGGTGGTGGAGTGATTGTTGTTCCTGCATTACTCATTTTATTTAAATTTTCACAACACCAGGCACAAGGTACAACACTCGCTTTATTAATACCTCCTATTGGCTTTTTAGCAGCATATACATATTTTAAGAGTGGTTTTGTAGATATTAAAGCTGCACTATTTATTTGCATCGGTTTTGTTATCGGGGGTCTTATTGGTGCAAAAATTGCGGTAAATCTGCCAAACAACATGTTGCAGAAGATATTTGGTTGTATCATAATATTAATTGGAATCTATATGCTTATAAAAAAATAAAAAATTCGGACCGGAGGAAAAAATGAAAAAATATTTATCTTTCATTATACTTGTTCTTTTTATACAATGTATTACTTTCGGACAGAATCCGGGAGATGTAAACAATGATTCTTCTATCGATATCATAGATGCATTGATGGTGGCACAATTCTATGTCGGTTTAGATCCAGACGGCTTTGTCGAAAGTATTGCCGATGTGAGCGGAGATGTGACAATAGATATTGTTGACGCGTTGCTTATTGCCCGGTATTTTGTCGGTCTTATCGATGAATTCCCGGTCAGTGGACAAACCCCGTCGCCGACACCGGGATTGCCGGTAACAGATTATAGAATTATCGGCTATTTCCCGCAGTGGGGAATCTACAGTAATAATTACCATGTCAAGAATATTGCGGAAAGCGGCTCTGCAGGAAAATTAACAGTTATCAATTATGCATTCGGTAACATAGTGGATTGTGAGTGTATTATGAAGACACAATCCGGGGTTATGGATGCCTATGCAGATTACCAGAAAATATACTCCGCAGAAGACAGTGTAGACGGTGTTGCAGATACCTGGGATCAACCCCTTCGCGGGAGTTTTAACCAGCTAAAAAAATTAAAACAAAAGTATCCCCATTTAAAAGTTTTTATCTCCCTGGGCGGCTGGACATGGTCCAAAGGCTTTCACGAAGCAGCATTAACAGACACAAATAGAAAAAAAACGGCGGCATCCTGTATTGATGTTTATATAAAAGGAAACCTTCCTGTTGCAGATAATGCCGGGGGCCAGGGAGCAGGGGCAGGGATATTTGACGGGATTGATATTGACTGGGAATACCCCAATAACCCGGGTGACGGGAACCCCTATGGCCCGGAGGATAAACGGAATTTTACCCTGTTTCTTGCCGAGTTCAGAAAACAACTGGATGAGATCGATCATAATCTCCTCCTCACCATTGCAAGTCCCGGCGGAGAAGATAATCTCGATGACATGGAGCTTGATCTTATTCACCAGTATCTGGACTGGATAAACCTGATGAACTATGACTACCATGGTGCCTGGGATGCAAACGGTCCGACAAACCATATATCCGCCCTTTTCGGCTCCCCGGATGATCCGTCAACAGGTATTATCAGGAATTATTATACCGATTACACAATACAAAAACACCTTGAAACCGGTATACCGGCAGATAAATTGAATATCGGTGTACCTTTTTACGGGAGGGGCTGGAGCGGGGTTATAAATCAGAATAATGGTCTTTACCAGCAGGCTGCGAGACCTGCACAGGGAACAAATGAACCGGGAATGGATGAATATAGAAACATTAAAACAAACGGTTTTCCCGTCTACTGGGATCCTGTCGCCCAGGCAAGCTGGTGTTTTAACGGGGATATTTTCTGGAGTTACGATACTCCCGGATCACTGGAAAATAAGATGAAATATGTAAAAGATACCGGTCTTGGAGGGGTTATGTTCTGGGAATTAAACGGTGATACATCCGAAGGCGAATTGATAACAACTCTTTACAATAGTCTTCAATAAATATCCCGGGAAATTTCTTTGGGGATTATCTATTCAGAATAAAGATTTCTTTTTCATTATAGACCAGAATGACATTTTCCGGTTTTCCGATTTTTTTCAGGAGCTTTGGACTGAATTCAATGGTCCCGGATCTGCAGTTATTATCCAGAATTATATAACCATTGATATATTCAAAATTCGTAAGCGTTGCGTTTTCAATTTTCAGATTCAGTTTAATCCTGAAAGAGTATTTTGTATGGGTCAATCCTATATCCAGACCATCATTCGGATTAATGACAAGTTCGTTTTCAGCCTGGGAAATATTACTGAAAACAGCTAATTTTTTCGTATTCTTCATGTATTCCTCAAAAGAAATCCGGTTTGTTATATGATTGTCAACATCCGGTGCGTTTTATCGCTCAAAACATTAATAAAAGTATAAGCCAACATAGATGAATATGCAACTTAAAAACCCGGATTAAAGAGAATGAGTTGATATTTATTGTTTTCTCATTTATACTTTTTGTAAGTTCGGTATGACTCGAAAAAAAGAGAACAAGATTATACAGGTTAAGCTTCTTGTTACCAGGGGAAGTGATGCGGGCAAGGTTTATGAAACAGGGGATTTTCCTTTTACCATCGGCCGGGATATCCAGAATGAATTTCCAATCGAAAAAGACAGCAATATATCCAGAAATCATGCAGAAATCAGTTTTAGCCGGGCAAAGATATGGCTCCGGGATCTTGGGAGTACAAATGGTTCCTTTATCAATAATGTCCGTATCAATAAAAAAACCGAACTCCAGAATGGAGATACCATTATTATTGGTAAAACCTTTATACAATTTATTATTATGCAGCATACGCAGAAAACAGCGAGAAAAACAGACTCCAATACCTTTTCGTATGAATCCATGACAGAGGAATGTATTCTGGTCGTGGATCAACATAATTCATCCGGTATTTCTGATACCTATGGGGATGAAGTGGTGATTAAATTAACAGAAGCATTGAACAGAATTGTAATCCCGGTTCTTAACAGGTATAAAGCCGGATTTATCAAGGGGACAGGGGACGGATTTCTTGCAACCTTTAAAAATCCCGAATCCTGCTTTAAAGCAGGGTTGGCCATACTGGAAAGAACAAAAAAAACCAATCATGGAAAAAGAGAACCCAACAGGCTTCATATACGCATAAGTCTTCATCATGGCCAGTGTGTTATAGAACCGAACGGGGACAGGCATGGAAAGGCTGTCAATATTGCATTCCGGCTGGACAGTTTGAAATACAAGGATATAAAAAAAACAAAAACTTCAATAATGAAGGAAAAATTCAAGGAAAAGGATCGAATTTTCTGTACAAAAAGCTTTTTTGAAATCCTTGCAAAAAGCGAACAGAAAAAGATTCAGCGTATGGGAGCGTTTAAACTCAAAGGGATAAAGGGATACCACCCCATTTTTTCGATATAAGAAGTATTGCTGTCTTGCTCTTTTACCTGTTCACTGCTATGGTACTCATTATGAATATAATGAGTATCTTCATGTATCTTGGCTTTTCATTTCTATTGTTTGAACTGGTAAAAATACTATCCGGCAGGAATAAAAGAGTATTTCTGCCCAGAATGATCGTTTTATTGCTGTTACTTATTATTCACCTCCTTTTTATATTCATTATTCCTGTTTCATACCGGCATCCTGCTTTTATTTTGCTGCTTTTTTTTCTTACTTCCCTTTTTACCCTTGTTGCAGGGAATTTAAAAGCCGCATTTAACCGGAATCTTATTCAAAATCTTTTAAAATCCAACTATTTTGTCCTTACGGTATTCATATGCAACCTGGATGAACATGCTAAAGCACTGGTAAAGCTAAAGGAAATAATACCGCTTCTCCTGAATAAAAATCCCGGGGCAGAGGAAATGCTTGAAAAGATAAACAGCAATCCTGCAATAAAGAATTATTTATTATGGAACAAGGATGTGCTGGCTGTTCTTCATTTTACAAACCGGATCGATCTTACCCTGTCTTATTATAATAGTCTTGATATTGATCTGTCAAAACCGGGTATACCATTACATTTTATTTCCATTGTAATAAATATTCTCATAAAACAGGACAGGTATGATGAAATTCTTTCTTATTTTCATTATTTACAGGAACATTATATGGATATCCAGCACTGGCAGGTTGTCCTCTCTCTTTATCTTTCATTCTATGCCTATTCGGGATGCAGTGAGAATTTCAATCTGTTACTTGAAAAATATCCTCTGTTGAAAAATAATCCTCTTACCACCTACCTGCGTGCCATCCTCTGCCTTAAAACAGGACAGGAAAAACAGGGGCTTTCCATCCTGGATAATTTCAAGGCAACGTTAACCGATAACCACGGTTATTTCCTTCCCCAGGTAAATAAAATCCTCGACAATCCGGGTTTGTATTCAAAGCTCCCGGCCCGGAAAGCAGAAATTGCCTGTACTGTATTGCCGCCGGAAGGCAAAGATCGGTATCTACCGGGATTGCAGTCAAAAACGCCGGAAACGACCAATGGCGTTTTTATCCTCTGCGGAATAGTCGTTGCCGTAACCCTGGTGCAGTTCGTATTGTCACTTCTGGGAACCGGATTCGATTTCATTACCTTTAAATATGTTGTTCCGATGGATTTTATTACTTCAGGTGCATATTCGGATTTTTATATAAACCAGGGGCAATGGGGAAGGTTGTTGACCGCGGTTTTTCTTCATGCAGGGTGGCTCCATTTATTACTCAATATCTATGGACTTTTTATTACAGGAAGATATGTGGAAAGAACCCTCGGGTCTTTTTGTATGATTTTTATCTTTCTTGCAAGCGGCATTACCGGGAATATTGCATCGCATATCATCTCCCCGTACCCTTTATCTCTTGGGGCTTCCGGCGGGGTATTCGGTCTTCTGGCATCTGTTTTTACCTATGTTATCTGGCAGAGAAAATATATGAACAGGGCGGTTCTTACCAATTTTATCATCAATTTTATCATAATAATCGGGATCAATATATTGTTCGGGCTTAACAATCCGCACATTAATAATACTGCACATTTTGGCGGATTTGCAGGGGGTGCCTTAATTACATTGTTGTTCTTGCTGGGAAATAAAATAATGAAAACAAGCAAGTTGACCAATTATATTTCAAGGATTTTTGTCATTCTCTGTACATGCCTGCTGCTTGTTTCCTGGCCCAACTATTTTACGTACGATTATTTTAATAAACTCGATCTTGATAAACAGATAACCTTGAGTGGTTTTACCTTTCAAAGTCCTTCACTATGGGAAATAGAAACAGAGGACAATAATCCCGGCATAATGAGAGATACTCTTACCCGTAATAAAACAGGTATCGTCAGGGAACAAGGTTCATTCGATGATGAAGAAATACAGGCATTACTGTCGGAAGATAACTACGGGAAGGATTATGAACTGGAAAATCCGGGCTTTGAAACAGGAAATGGATGGTATGCATATACATTAAAGAAAAAAGTGAATAATCAGAAATACTATGATATCATTACCATCTATAATAAGCGGTTCAGCAATTCATATTGCCTTGTTTTTAGTTATAAAATGAAGAAATATTCAAAAGGTTTTGATGAGTTGTTACAGAGAGTTCTTGCTACTGTTTTAGAATAATTGAAATATAATGCATGGCAGGAGTAGAGAATGGTAAAGGATTATTTTAAGAACGTAGAGCGGGCAGTAAAATCCATTCGTAAAAAGGTAAAGGCTTTTCCACAAACCGGCATTATTCTTGGTTCCGGGTGGGGTGATTTTACTGCGAAAATAAAAGGGTGCATTATTCCCTACGCGGACATTCACGGGATTCCCCATTCCTGCATAAAAGGGCAGGAAGGAATTCTGAAGATTGGTAATGACTGTGCTATTTTTGCCGGGCGATTTCATTATTACCAGGGATATACACTGGCAGAGGTAGTGCTGCCGGTCTTTATTCTCAAGGAGCTGGGAATTAAACAATTAATCATAACTAATGCAGCGGGTGGCATACATCCATCCTTTAATGTCGGGGATCTGGTTCTTATTAACGATCATATAAACCTTATGGGTAATAATCCCCTTCGCGGGCCATATGAAGAACACCAGGGAGTGCGGTTCCCTGATATGACAGATGCCTATTCAAAGAGATTGATAAAGCTGGCAAAAAAAAGTGAGTCTTCCCTGAAAGAAGGGGTATATGCAGCACTTTCCGGCCCGAACTATGAAACACCCGCAGAAATAAGAATGCTTGCCATACTGGGTGCAGATATGGTGGGGATGTCCACTGTCCCGGAAGTCATTGCCGCTTCCTTCCTCTCCCTGGAAGTACTGGGAATTTCCTGTATCACGAATATGGCAGCAGGGATAAGCAACCGGAAACTCAATCATGATGACGTTATCGCAACCGGGAAAAAAGCAGGGCATATGCTTTCTTCTTTTCTTCTTTCTTTTCTGAAAGCAACAGGATCTGCATTATGAAAGCCCGCGAGAGATTTTCATCTCATGTTATCACTACCTTGAAAAATGCGATCCAGGATGCTTACGGGAATGAAGTGTTTGCCGTGGGAACCCTGGGAAGCAACACGAAAGTGGAAAATATCAAAATCGCGGCCCGTGGTGATGCAACATCAGTCCCTGCACTCAACTCATATATAGAAAAAGGCGATGTTGTTATCCATAATCATCCGAAAGGAATTCTCACTCCAAGCGGGGCGGACCTTTCCATTGCCTCACGTCTCGGGAACCAGGGTATAGGTTTTTACATTATCGATAATGATGTGGAAAATGTATATGTTGTTGCAGAGGCTTTTATTCTCAAGGATCTTGTCCTTCTTGATAAAGAAGCCCTTGCCCGTACACTGCTTCCCGGGGGCGAGTTGTCATGCATTTCATCATTTTATGAACAAAGGACATCCCAGGTGGAAATGCTTCAATTCGTATGTACAGGAATGAACCAGGATGAATTGTGTATAGCAGAAGCAGGAACCGGGGTGGGAAAATCCCTTGCATATCTTATCCCTGTAATAAAATGGATAAACGAAAACGATGAACGGGTCGTTGTTTCCACTGCAACCATAAATCTCCAGCAGCAGCTTATGGAAAAGGATATACCCCTGGTAAAGAAAATATTGAAGACCGATATCAAATCCGTGCTGGTAAAAGGCAGGGGAAATTATATTTGCAGGTCAAGGTTGCAGGATGCCGTATCCGAGTTTTCCATGTTTGAAGAAACGAACGATGAATTAACGAGTATTTATGAATGGGCCATGACCTCGAAAACCGGGTCAAAGAGCGATATTTCCTTCTATCCTTCAGGTGACACATGGTCACGGGTTTGTTCCGAGGGTGATCTCTGTGCGGGACTCCACTGTAAATACAGGGAAAGCTGTTTTGTTTTACGGGCAAAAAGGGAAGCTGCATCGGCTCATCTTCTTGTGGCAAATCATCATCTTTTGTTTTCCGATCTTTCTTTCCGTATTTCGGGAATCGGTCATGAAACAACAGCGGTTCTTCCGCCTTTTCACCGGATAGTGTTTGACGAGGCCCATAATATCGAAGCCAGCGCAACTTCCTTTTTTTCAAAAAGCTTCAACCGCTTTCTTATTTTAAAACATTTAAACAGGATATACAGAAAAAAGAAAGGACGCACACTTGGTCTTCTTCTTGGGATAAGGCAAAAGGTGAACAACCCGGAAAAGATGGAAAAGATGGAAAAGATCCAGGAGTTCATCGGAAACATTAAAGATCAGGCAGAAATACTGGATTACAGCTGCCTTTCCCTTTTCAGGGAAGAACCCACGATTTATTTGAAAGAGGCAAACCAGCCAGAAGTAGAGAGTATGTTTTTTGAACACCTGTTTGAACTGGAAGCACGCTTGCTTGATTTCTGTCACAACATGGAGGAGATTCTTGCCCCCCTTATTGAAAAAGAAGTTGAGGACAGTCTTCTTTTTGAATGCTCTGCCCGTGTGCGAAGACTGAAAGCGATTGCCGAAATCTGCGATCAATTCAAGCGGATCAAGGAACAGGAAAATGATATTTTCTGGCTGGAAAGAAAAAGGACAGGAGCCGGGGATTATTTTGTGCAGTGTATGATTACCCCGCTTCACATTGCACCATTAATGAAAGATGCTGTGTATAACCCGTACAAGACCGTTATCCTTACCTCTGCAACCCTCACGGTCAACAACTCCTTTCAATACTGGAAATCCAGGATCGGGCTTTCCGGGGAAGAAGTAATGGAAAAGCGGTTCGAATCCCCGTTCAACTATAAGGAAAATGTCCTTTTTTGTATACCCAGTGATATCCCGGCCCCCAGCCAGCAGGGGTTTCAGGAGTATGTTTCTCCTTTTGTAGAAAAAGCACTCATCTCTTCCGGCGGCAGGGCTTTGGTTTTATTTACCTCATATTCAATGCTCAATAAAAGTTATTCAGACATCGCCCCGGTTTTAAAGACACATGGTATAGATATATTCAAACAGGGGGAGGATGACAGGGCGCGTCTGCTTGAAAAATTCAGGAGTGATATTGCAAGCGTTCTTTTTGCCACCGATTCATTCTGGGAAGGGGTTGATACTCCAGGTGAAGCCCTGGAACTCCTGGTTCTTTGCAGACTTCCATTCCAGGTTCCATCCGATCCTGTTGTAAAAGCACGGATGGATGATATACAAAAGAACGGGGGAAACCCCTTTCTTGATTATTCCCTGCCCGAGGCAGTAATCAAATTCAGGCAGGGGTTTGGACGGTTGATGCGGAGAAGAAGTGACCGTGGTGTGGTTCTTCTTCTGGATTCACGGGTTGTTCATAAAAACTATGGACAGGTCTTTCTTCAATCACTCCCGGAAATTCAGAAAATAATTGCCCCGGGGAAACAGGTCATTCAACATATAGAGCAATTCTTTTACCTTATACGAAATGAATCGTAAAAAGCAGTGATAACAAATAGCTTTTTACTTTCCCCGGGTAACTTATTTTACTATACTATTTGTATACGAAGAAACGGTCAAAAAATGGGCAAGACGGATTGAATCAGCTAACAAAAATTTGTATTTTTTTTAAAATCTTTTATAATTATAGTACAGGTATGGTCGTTTCGACTTTAATACAGGGGATGAAAAGGAAAATGAAAAGAAAGAAGAATCCTGACCAGGAAGATGAGAATATTATATCAATATATTTGAAAGAGATTAATAACATTCCGCTTCTTTCACGCGATGAAGAAGATTATTATGCAAAACATGCTGCCGAAGGTGATCCAGAAGCAAGAAAAAAATTAATCATGGCCAATTTGAGATTTGTTGTCAATGTAGCAAAGAGATATCAGAACCAGGGCCTTCCCCTCCAGGATCTTATCAGCGAAGGAAATATCGGACTTATTAATGCGATTAAACGATATGATGTTTCACGCGGTTATCACTTTATTTCATATGCAGTCTGGTGGATCCGGCAGAGTATCTTAAAAGCAATTTGTGAAAAATCCCGTATGATAAAATTGCCTCTTAACAAAGCAAATGAACTCGTCCAGATTGAAAAGGTAAGAAAAGAGCTTGCAAAACGGTATGGCCACGAACCTGATGTACACGAAATTTCAACATACCTCGAAATGGACGAAGCACATATATCCAAACTCTTGAACATTTCCAGGGAACTTATTTCCCTGGAAACCCCGGTCTATATTGAAAAAGATTCACTTCTTCTTCGTGAGTTCATAGAAAGCGATAAATACCTTACGCCGGATCAGGAAATAATTGAAAAGTCCCTCCAGGAAGAAATAAATAATGTACTTAAAACACTTTCGACAAAAGAAGCCCAGGTTATTGAATGCAGGTTTGGCCTGAATGGGAAAAAGCCCATGTCGCTGAAACAGATCGGGGAATTATTTAATCTGTCAAAAGAGCGAATACGTCAAATCGAAAAAAAGGCTTTAAAAAGACTTAAACATCCATCACGAAGCGAAAATTTAAAAATCTATCTTAAAGATTAATTTCCATTAAAAATTTTTAATCCTTAAAAATTGAATACCACTATAAAACAACAATTGGGACTCAACGAATGTTAAGCACTCCTCAACGTTCGTTAAGGCACAATAGTAATCTATAAGGTACTCCTCAACATTCGTTGAGGCACGGTAGTAATCTATAAGGCACTCTTTATGGATTGAAAAACTTTTAAGGTTTAAAAAAATAATTGACTTTTTCTTAATAATTCTTTATATAGTACGAATAAGGTTTTACCCTATAAACATGTGCCTTTCTTCTATACATGAATGTCTTTATAAAGATAGGTAAGGGATATACTAACCTGAATATAAGAATCTAGATATCAATTAATTGGAGGAATGATTCTATGGTAAAAAACCAGTACGTGTATTTCTTTGGCGGTGGCAAAGCAGAAGGAAATGCCACTATGAAAAATATACTTGGAGGGAAAGGGGCCAATCTGGCTGAAATGACAAATCTGGGAATTCCTGTTCCGCCGGGATTCACTCTTTCTACCGGGGTGTGTGATGCTTATTATAAGAATAACCAGAAATATCCGGCGGGGGTAACAGCAGAAGTGGAAGGGAATCTGAAAAAACTTGAAAGTCTTACCGGGAAAAAACTCGGGGATCCGAAAGATCCTCTTCTTGTTTCAGTCCGTTCAGGAGCTGCCATTTCCATGCCCGGTATGATGGATACCGTTCTGAACCTGGGTTTGAATGAAAAAGCGGTCGAAGGTCTTATAAAAAAGACCGGGAACGACCGGTTTGCATGGGATGCATACAGAAGATTTATCCAGATGTTCGGGGATGTTGTAATGAATGTTCCACATGAGGAATTTGAACATATTCTTTCGAATATGAAAAAGAATAAAAAGGTTCAGGCAGATACGGATCTTACAGCAGCTGATTTAAAAATTGTTGTGGACCAGTACAAGAAAGTGTATAAGAAATACACGAAAAAAGATTTCCCGGAAGATCCGAAGGAACAACTGTGGGGCTCAATTAATGCAGTGTTCGGCTCCTGGAACAACCCGAGAGCTATTAAATATCGTCAGATCAATGAAATTAAAGGGCTTTTAGGAACAGCAGTGAATGTTCAGACCATGGTGTTCGGTAATTATGGTGATGATTCCGGTACCGGTGTTTGTTTTACCCGGGATCCTTCAACCGGCAAGAATGTATTCTATGGAGAATATTTGACCAATGCTCAAGGAGAAGACGTGGTCGCAGGAATACGGACCCCGTTACCTATTGTCGATTTGAAAAAAAAGAACCCGGAAAATTATGAAAAGCTGATTAAGATAAGGGCAAATCTGGAAAATCATTACAAAGATATGCAGGATATGGAGTTTACCATTCAGCAGAATATTCTCTATATTCTCCAGACAAGAACAGGAAAAAGAACCGGTCTTGCCGCAATTAATATTGCAGTCGATATGGTCGATGAAAAGCTCATCACAAAGGAAGAAGCTCTTCTTCGTGTTTCTCCCGACCAGGTGGATCAACTCCTTCACCCGATGATTGATCCCAAAGGCAGGAAATCACTGAAAACACTTGCAAAAGGACTTAATGCATCACCCGGTGCGGCAACAGGTCAGATCGTGTTTGAAGCCGCAGAAGCAGAGAAATGGGCTAACGAAGGAAAAACAGTACTTCTCGTACGGAGGGAAACATCACCGGATGATATCGGCGGGATGCATGTTTCAAGAGGTATTCTTACTTCCACCGGTGGTATGACTTCCCATGCCGCAGTAGTGGCAAGAGGAATGGGAACTCCCTGTGTAGCAGGATGCAAAGAGGTCGTCATTTCCGGCAAAACAGCGACAATTAAAGAAAAGAAGTACAACGAGGGTGACTGGTTAACCATTGACGGGTCAACAGGGGAAGTTTTCGAAGGCGAGGCAAAACTCATCATGCCGGGTATTACCAGGAACTTTAAGAAATTTCTCGGCTGGGCAGATGAAGTACGAAAAGGTGCAGTAAGAAAGGAAATAAAGGAAAAAGGGTTTAAAGTCCGCACAAATGCAGATCTGCCGGAGGATGCAAAGGTCGCACGTGAATATGGTGCAGAAGGGATCGGACTCTGTAGAACCGAGCATATGTTCTTTGATAAGGGAAAATTGGAGATTTTCCAGGAGATGATTGTTGCAGAGGATATTGAACAGAGAAAAAAGGTATTAAAACGGCTTGCCGCTTTGCAGAAAAAGGATTTTACTGGTATTTTCCGGGCAATGAATGGGCTGCCGGTAACAATCCGGCTTCTTGACCCGCCTCTTCATGAGTTTGTTCCTAAAACAAAAGCAGATGCAAAAATCCTCGCAGAAAAGACAGGGGTTCCCCTGAAAAAACTGATGGATAAAATAGAGTCCCTTCACGAGTTGAACCCCATGCTGGGGCACCGTGGATGCAGGCTCGGTATTACCTACCCGGAAGTATATGATATGCAGGTAGAGGCGATTATGAACGCTGCCTGTGATGTGGCGAAAAAGGATGTTAAGGTTTTTCCCGAAATCATGATTCCCCTGGTCGGGACAATAGAGGAACTGGCCGTTTTAAGGAACAATGCAGAAAACGTTATCAATGATATTTTTTCCAAACGGAAAATGAAGATAAACTATAAAATCGGGACAATGATTGAAATACCCCGTGCGGCAATTACTGCAGATAAAATAGCAGAGGTTGCAGACTTTTTCTCTTTCGGTACTAATGACCTGACACAAATGACATTCGGTTATTCACGTGATGATGCAGGAGTATTTTTACCGGAATACATCCAGAAAGGGATTCTGGAAAAAGATCCCTTCCAGGTTCTCGATCAGGAAGGGGTTGGGCAGGTCGTTGAAATAGGTGTTACCCGGGGAAGAAAAACAAAACCGGATCTAAAGATCGGGATCTGCGGTGAACATGGCGGGGAACCTTCATCTGTCGGGTTTTGCTATAAAGTGGGAATGAACTATGTTTCCTGTTCTCCATACCGCGTTCCCATCGCACGGCTTGCTGCTGCACAGGCAGTACTACGGGCAGCAAAAGAATAGGAACCGAAATATCTATTTCTGTTTTTGAGCTTTATAAGAGATTGTACGCATTCTATGGACCCCGGGGATGGTGGCCGGTAAGAACAAAGGCCGGCATCCCGGGATTTGATTCGAGGGGATATCATAAAGGCGATTACTCCCTCCCGCAATCACCAGGTGAAGTATTTGAAATTGTCACCGGTGCGATACTTACGCAAAACACTTCATGGAAAAATGTGGAGAAGACAATTGAAGAGCTTAAACAAAAGGACATGCTTTCTCCCCATGCCCTGGCCGGATCAGACCCCGGGGATATTGCCCGGCTCATCCGGTCAAGCGGTTATTATAATCAAAAGACAAAAAAACTCATAAACACATCACTCTATTTTCTCAAGGAAAAATTTCTTGAAACGAGCCTTTCCCCTGGCAGAACCGGACTCCTCTCCGTATGGGGAATCGGGCCGGAAACAGCAGATTCCATTCTTCTTTATGCATTCGGAGAACCGTTTTTTGTTGTGGATGCATATACAAAAAGACTTCTTACCAGGCTGGGATGCATTTCCGGTAATGAATCTTATGATGAGGTGCAAAAGTATTTTACAGCCAGGAAGAAAATCCCTGAAGCTTTACCCCTGGTTCATTACTATAATGAGTATCATGCCCTTATTGTAGAACATGCAAAGCAGCATTGCAGGAAAAATCCCATCTGCCCGGGATGTCCGGTGAAAAGAATCTGCAGGTATGGCTGATTTTTTCTCTTTATATCTCAGGTAATAAAAGAGAGGTGTCTTGCCTTTTTCCCTTATTTCTCTTATACTACACCATATTTAAATTACTATTGGTACCTTAATGCATTTACAATTGTGGTTCAACTTGTTGAACAGTATTCAACTCCGATTGTAGTTTTTGAACAAGGCGGACATCAAATTTGTCAATGAAAAAACGGAGAAAAATGCGGGAAATAATGAAAAAATTTGATTATATTATTTACAGTTATTAACACAGTTGAGGTGAATAGAGGAAATTGTGGAAATCAGGTCAAAAGGATATGATTATTTTGATGTAGAGAGGAATCTCCAGATAGCAGTTGATGATGGAAAAGTTATACGGGTAATTTCTTATGCAATGTCATCGGATGTGGAAAATACCCTGGATAAAATTATTTCCCGGATCCTGGAAAAATACAACCGGCAGGATTTAAAAGGCCTTGTTTATACCTGTACAAAGGAACTTGCCATTAATGGAACAAAAGCAAACTTAAAGCGTCTGTTTTTTATCGAGAATGATCTGGACATAACAAATGAAGAAGATTACATAAAAGGCATGAACCTTTATAAAGATGTTATGAAAGAAGAAATTACACTTCAATATGGTACAAAAGCGAAACAACAGGGGTTATTTGTAAAGATAAGTTTTGTTTATAATGACGATTCCTTAAAAATAGAGGTGACAAACAATACCGGTATTACAAAACAGGAAGAAAATCGTTTAAGAGAAAAGCTAAAAAAGACGATGAAATATGATGATCTTATGCAGTATTATCTGGATAATGCAGATGATTCCGAAGGATCAGGTATGGGGATTGCCCTTATTATCATTTTATTAAAAGGAGAACATATTGATCCGAATCTGTTCAGAATGTGTATTAATGAGAATCTGACAACTGCGAGAATAGAGATACCAATGGCCGGGTCTTTTATCAGTAAACGGCATACAGATCTTTATGAAAAGAATAAAAAAGTATAGTCTATATTATCATAACCTGTTTCATTATTTGTGATAAATAATTCTATAAATAGCAGAAAGTGAATGTGAAAAATATGAAACAATCAACAATAAAATTACTTGCTGTTTTTTTCCTTTCGATTGCCCTTTTAGCATATGAAATTGCCGTAATGCGGACATTTTCCGTGGGCAGCTGGTCCAATTTCGGTTCCATGGTTATCAGTATTGCATTGCTGGGCTTTGGTTTTGCAGGAACCCTTCTCACATTCCTCCAGAAACAGATAAAGGAAAGACCGAATATGTGGCTGAGTGTTTCCGCACTGCTACTCATGCCCACAATGGCAGGTGCACATATACTTGCCCAATTCGTTCCTTTTAATCCTGTCATGATAGTAACCGATTTTAACCAGGTCCTTTTGATCGGGCTTTATTATTGTATTTATGCTGTTCCCTTTTTTACCGGTGCTTTATTTATTGGCGTTGCATTTGTTTCAATAAGCAGCCGGATTCACCAGCTTTATTTCTGGAACATGGTGGGTTCAGGTATTGGGGGATTCTTTATTCTTGGGTGTATGTATATCTTCCCGCCGGATCTTCTTATTATTCCACTCCTGGTTATATCACTTCTTGCAGCGATCTTCTGTTTTATCAGGTATAATGAGGCCGGTGTGCTTTCAATAAAACCGGGAAACCTTACAATAGCCCTTCTTCTTTTTATTGTATCCCTGCTTGTATCACTCGCCTTTGGGAAGATCAGGGTTTCGGAGTATAAGCCAATCAGCTATGCCCGGCGTTATCCTGATACAAAAGAAGTCCATCATTCATACAGCCCGACCGGGGAAATGCATGTATATACAAGTTCCTTTTTTCACTCGGCTCCCGGGTTAAGTGATAATGTAGCCCTGTATCTGAAAGAAATGCCGAAAAATGCATTCAAAGGATTGTATATCGACGGCGGGGGGCCTATTATTATTCCCAGTAAATTAAAATCGGGTGAAGAAAAATATTTTGAATTTCTCCCCATGGCAGCACCATATCTTTTAACCAGTCAGCCCCGTGTTCTTCTGGTAAAACTCGGCGGGGGAACAAGTGTGTTTACCGCACTCTATCACAATGCCCGGAAAGTAACTGTTGTAGAGCCGGATCATTCCATCATCAACTTAATAAAGAATGTGGATGTTATTACGGAGTTTAATCAGCACGTACTGGATGACAGCAGGATCGATGTGATTCCCGGGGAACCAAGGGCGTATTGTGTTACAACAGAGCAGAAATACGATCTTATTGAAATAAGCCTTATTGATTCGGTCGGACTCTCCCAGACAGGCGGCTACACCTTGAATGAAAATTATACTTATACAGTAGAAGCTTTTGAAGACTATATGGAATGCCTTGATAAAGACGGAATTCTTTCCATTACCGTATGGAACAGACTTACCCCCCCGCGTAATGTACCGAAATTGATTGCAACGGTAACAAAGGCATTGAACAATCACGGGATAGCCGGTTTTAATAATAATATTTTTATTTTTAATGTTCTTTTTTCTACGGCAACCGTTTTAGTCAATACTGATGAACAGGGATTTACACCGGATGAGATTGATAAACTTATAAGCTTTTGTAAAAAGATGTCTTTTGACGTAAGCTATTACCCGGGAATGCCTGTCCGTGACAAAAATTTTGAAGAAATTCTTACTGCATATACGGATCAATACAGGCAGCCGGTACATGATAATCAACATGGCTCTGAAATGGAAAACATTTCCAGGCCGGATAAGCCTTCTGATGATTCTTCTATTAAAAAATTTCCCGACCTGTTGCAGGACGATATGTATCATTTTTCCATGGTATGGCTTTTACAGAACAGGGAAAAGGAACTTTACCATAAATATGTTTTTGATATACGTCCTGCAACAGATGACAGGCCATATTATACCGCTTACCTGAAACCGCGTACCATCCCGATGTTTATGGATGAACTGGGTGAAATATCCGAAGAATGGGGATACCTGCTTGAACTCGGCACCCTTATACAGTCTATTTTCTTTGGTATTCTTATTATTATCCTTCCTGTCGCAACCAGGTGGAAAGATCTTTTTAAAGGCAGAAAAGGAACCTTTGGTGTCATTATCTACTATGCATGCCTTGGTCTTGGCTATATGCTTATCGAGATATTCCTGATACAGAAACTCGTTTTTTTTCTTGGTGATCCAATTTTTTCCGTATCTATTGTTCTTACCTGTATGCTCGTTCTCTCCGGTCTCGGCAGCCTTTTCAGCGGCAGGTTTAAAGACAAACGTACGTTTGGTGTACGCATCGCTGTTGCCGGAATCGCTGCAAGTATCGTTTTCTATGTATTTGGCCTTAACCCTGTCTTACGGGCGTGCCTGGGGCTTCATTTTTCATTAAAGGTACTGCTTTCCATACTGATAATTGCACCCGCAGCCTTTTTTATGGGAGTCCCGTTCCCATCAGGGCTTTCCGCGCTTTCCATTAACCGGAACCGCCTTCTTCCCTGGGCATGGGGAATGAACGGGGCACTCTCGGTCACCGGTTCGATTATTGCAAGACTTATTTCCATTTCCACCGGGTTTATCTGGGTTTTAGCTTTAGCCGGGGTTCTCTACATTGTTGCAGGACTCGTATTCAAGACGAATGAAGTGGTGGATGTGAAAACACAATCCAGACCTTGAATAAAATTGTCATACTATGTAATTTTCAGTGTATACTGTTATTATTATAGAATTGATTTTTTTGAAAATTGTGTTTTAATAGAGTAAAGAAAGCAGGTTCTTTACTGATTTATGCTTCCAGAAGCCGAAAAAGTTGCGTGTAACCAAGCTGCTTACTGCGGGGTTCGTACACATTTTTGGTGTATTTACAGGCCTAAATCCTTTTTATATGTCACAATACACCCATATTATGTATTATTATACGATATTTGTCAAGTCTTTTTTAACAAAAATAAAGAAAATTAAGTCTTTTACACTTAAACTGTAGAAGCCAATTTTTTTAATTTATCTTTTGCTATAACAGCATCTATTAAAAGTAACAATGCTTTTTTATCTTCTTCCGGTAATTCATCCAGTACTTCAAATTTTGTTATTAAATTGTTGTATTTAAAGGTAAGAGGTATTTTAGGCATATCATCAAAAGCCAGATAATCAATGCTTGTATTAAAAGCCCTGGCCAGTTTTATTAGTACTTCTGTCGAAGGTGTTATCTTGTTATTTTCATATTTACTTATCTGTCTTCCATCACTTCCTATTTTTTCCGCCAGTTCATCCTGGCTCCACCCCTTTTCTTTTCTAAGCTCTACTATCTTTTCTCCTAAACTCAGTTTTGTACTCCTGTTATTCACCATATATTTTAAACCCAAAGTGTTCCAGTGCTTTTAACAGCAGATGGATTGGATCACCTGGGTTATTCCCCGTTTCCTGGTTACTGGCAGCCGGTTCCGGCAGTCACCAGCGACGTTCTACTTTATAGAAGGTATATTCCTCTTTACTCCCTACCAGGAAATATACATCACCACCCGGTGACACTTATGTTTTCCAGACCGGAACCATACGTACTCCCGCTTTCGTCGTAAAGTAGTTTACCGGTAAAAAATTTGTTGAAATTGTTCAGG
>JAFGQK010000290.1 GCA_016935735.1 Spirochaetales bacterium
AGTGCCGATTAGTGAAGATGAGTGGTTACTATCGGGGGAGCAGTTACGGTTTTTTGTTAAAAAAACCTGATTGGGAAATCGCACCCGTTCAGACCATAACTCTTGACATGAAGAAGATAAGCGGGTATTATGGAATTGCATTATACAAAGTACACAGGCAAATGAGTAAATGAAAAATACACGCAAGCTTAAGTTATGCAAGAAACTCAAGGCATTTATATTATAATTTAAAAATGAGTACAATAAAGCTGCCGGGACTTTTGTTGCACATGGCAGATGGAATGGGGAGGGGATTCAATGATTAAAATAACAGAAACTTACACAAAAGATTCTGATGCAATAATATATAACGGTTCATGCTATGATTTTGTAAAAACAGTACCATCTGGGTCAGTAAAACTTGTCGTAACATCACCCCCTTACAATATTGGAAAAGAATATGAAAAAAAGTCCGGCCTGGATGAGTATTATAAACGCCAGGAAAAAATAATTGATGAATCCGTGAGAATTCTTTCAGATAATGGGAGTATATGCTGGCAGGTTGGAAATTATGTCGAAAACTCAGAAATAATTCCATTAGATATATTATTATTTCCCCTATTCAAAAAACATAATTTGAAATTACGGAATAGAATTATCTGGCATTTTGGTCATGGACTGCATGCTTCAAAAAGATTTTCCGGCAGATATGAAACTATTCTATGGTTTACAAAAAGCAATGAATATACGTTTCATTTAGATCCGGTAAGAATTCCGCAAAAATATCCCAATAAAAAATATTTCAAGGGTGCAAAGAAGGGTAAGCTATCCTGTAATCCTTTAGGTAAAAATCCAGGTGATATCTGGGAAATTCCAAATGTAAAAAACAATCATGTTGAAAAAACAATACATCCATGTCAATTCCCTGTCGAATTAATAGAAAGATTGGTTTTATCAATGACTGATGAAAACGATCTGGTTTTCGATCCATTTCTTGGTGTCGGTTCAACAATAGTTGCAGCAATAAAAAACAATAGAAGGGGAATGGGTTGTGAAGTAATGGATGATTATTATTCCATAGCGGTGAAAAGGATACAATTAACAGCCAGGGGAAAATTAAAAACAAGACCCATGTATAAACCTGTTTACAATCCCCATTCCCCAAAAGAAAATTTGGAATATGAAAAGAATAGTATTGAGCAACCTACTCTATTTGAAAAAGAGGAAGAGTATGAGGTTGCAAAATGAAGATTGTTGAAAAATACTCTCATTTAAATGGGCTCGAATTCTTACTTGTACATAAACAAGATCTTTGGATTGAAATCAGGACAGTAATTTCCTCTGTTGATGCCGAAGCATGTAAAACAAAAGTATCAAAAGAAAAAGTAAAAAAGGGACAACTGCTTTCTATATTGGTGACCAAATTGATGTGGGAATAGAAATATTGCCTATGAAAACACTACAATCTCAAATGAGTTCAGGTGTTTCATATTATGAAGGTGAATTATATAATATCGTCAGGCAGGGGCGGGGAGTTCCTGCTGTACCGCTTGTAATTGTTGGGATTGAACCTTAATCATTTTCCATATTGGAAACATTGGGATAGTAAGAAAAAAACGGCAAAATTTGTATTACAACACAAAACAAATAAAATAGTAAAATACCTATTGACTCTGTTCCCTGCATAACAATAATTAATTAAGGAAGCGAAGGTGTACATTTGATGCAGACAGGAAATTTACACCGGATCTTTATTTTTTCAGGAGGAAAATAATGAATGTAAAACTTTTATTTATTTCTCTTTTCCAGATTTGCGCAGGTCTTATTCTCGGGACAACACTCCTTTATATTGCTTTCAAATTCATGAGCAGCTGGCTTAAAAAATCTCATAAAATCGAACAGCATAATACATCCACCGGTCTTCTCATTGGCTCTGTTCTCTTTTCCGTGGGTTATTTTATTACCTCGATTATCGAACCGCTCATTACGACATTCAGGATGCTTATGAAAAACTATGTGAATATAGGGGTGGTAATCGGTATTGGTTGTCTCTATATGCTTGGGTACTTTGTCCTGGCATTTGTATTTTCTTTCCTGGTAGTGGTAGTATCCTTCTTCCTTTTTACACTTTTTACCCGTGATATTAATGAAATAGAAGAAATCAAGAATAATAACATCGGGATTGCCATTATTATCGCTGTTGTCATTGTAACAATGGCTATTATTGTCGGTAACGGATTTACCCTGCTTACCGAGTCGATTATTCCGTTTCCCGCAATGCCTAAGAAAATCGGGTAGTCAATAATTCAAGGAGGAAATTATGCACAAGCTTACCTTCTTTCTGTTATTGTTTCTTATACTCTTTTCTTACCAGGTTGCCTTCTCCGGATCTGCAGATATAGGAAGTATCAAGATTGAACACAATAAAGAGAACAGGGTGTACTTCCGGGTACATGATATGGTCGTTTATGGGATGAAAAGTAAATACATCCATGTGGAGTTCTGGCTTTCCCAGAATGCGCAGTGGATCAATTCTTCGGCAATTATCCTCGACCCCCAGGAAGTGTACTATGATCCTTCCTACTGGAATGGAGAAGCATACTGGTTCTATTATGGATACCAGGAGTTTTCTTCATATGGGGATCCGTACAGTCCTTTCTGGGGATCCTTTTTTGTGATTGATCATGCAACAAATACAGTCATCGCTCAAAAGGATATCGAGTTCAGTCTCCCGGATAATGTATTGGGATCAGGGGATTCATCCGAATATTTTTCTCATGACGATTTTACCTCTGCCGATGAAACATCCACAGAAGAAACATCCGATGATTCCGCTACGTATTCTGATGATGATTACTATATGGCTTCACATTCATGGTATTATTTAAAAAAGTATTATAAATCCGATTTCCAGGTAGGCAAAAATGATTATCAGAAATCCGTGAATGAACGGGATACATTTCAGCCACAGCGGGGACATGCAGAGGATAATGGAGAATATATCACCCTCTGGGATATTGATTTTAACGAATTTTATTCGGATCTTTACGGGTATCTTCACCAGCAGAACAGTGGCAGGCTGAAGCAGGTAAAAGAGGTTCTGCAGGCTTACCGGGACCAAAATTCCCTTGGGTATGCAGAGTTTGCAGGGTTTGTCATTACCTGTATCCAGTATACGACGTACAAGCTCCCGGAAAAATTATGGGGAATTTATACCCCGCTTGAGGTAATCGCATCAAAAACAGGTGATTGTGATTCCCGCTCGGTTCTTCTTTATTCCATTCTCAAGGACTTTGGATATGAGACAGCGATCTTTTACAGTGATTACTATCAGCATGCAATGCTCGGGATAGCGTATGTGGGAACAGGGGATTATCTTTCGTCCGGTGGTGTAAAGTACTATTTTGTCGAAACCACTGCTACCGGCTGGGAAATCGGCGACCTGCCGCCGGATTGGTCAAACAAGGATCACTGGGTAATACTCTTCCCCATACTAAGGTAGTTTTTTATTATTAAAGGAGTATAAAAATCAATTATGGCAGACATGGAATCCAATCTAACAGTCTTGTTATGCATACTCGATATAAGGAAGATTCTGAAAGAGGCTATAAAATCATCCTGGCTGTTTTTTATGATCAGGACATTTTTCAAGGCAAACAGTCTATTTAAAACGACAAGATGGGCTAAAATGAAGAATAAGGAAGCAAAGTTTGTAAAATCCATCCTTATCCTTGCTGCCCTCTATTTAAAACTGAAAAAAAAAATGAACACCGAAAAGGCCATGGAAGTTATGAAAGAAATCGTTATAAGAATATCCTCTTCCATTGATTATTCAATAGCCAGGAAGAGTCTGCTTTTTACGATTCCCGACCCTTTTGAACGGTGGATAAGGTACCGTTCGGGACTCATTACCGAGGGTTTTGGTCTTTATAATGATATTGAAGATGTGTATATAAGCTGGGAACGGATTCATTATGTTGTAAAACGGTGCATATTTCACGATGCGTTTGTCGCAGCCGGTACCCCGGAACTCACCCATCTTATCTGCGATTATGATCAAACATTCCACAATACCCTTTTTAAAGAATACTATTTTGACAGAAACGGTTCAATATATAATGCAATCGGACACGGTGCAGAAATCTGCCATTATGTATGGAAACACAGGGAAATCCTGACCCATGAGTTCAAGGAATATTTGAAACAAAAGAAAAATCCCCCGGCTGATAAGGAAAGTGATGGGGTTGAAAAAAGATCGAATGTAAGACGTCAGTATGAGCGCAGGCAGAAGGAAAGGCGAAAGTATGGCAGAAGGAAAGGTGGCAGAAGAAAAGAGGACAGCGATGATTCCGGGCAGGAGAAAGGGCATTAAAAATACTTTTTTTTAAAGCACACTCAACTTTTCCTTCATCCTTTCACCCGGCCGCGGGTAATGGTATTTACCCCTGAATTTTGTCGTATACACTGCTTTTTGCAGGCACCTGTTATAGCAGGCCCAGCAATAATGACATTTTGTCGTATCAAATACCGGTTTTGGATCAAGGGTAATTGCACCAGTGGGGCACTCTTTCCTGCATATACCGCATTCCGTACACAATTCAGCATCCACTTTTTTTTCACCCATAAGAGGCTGTATGAAACTCCGGGGATAGGTGGGGAGAAGGGTGTTGATAATGCCGATTTTTACCTTTCCGGGCATTATCTCTTTCTTATTTTTTATGGCATCTATTTTATCCCCAAGGTTTGAAATAAACTCATCGAATTTCTTTAATTCCCCTTTATTCGGAGACCCTGCTCCATCCAGGCCGGCACGGATCATTGGGGGATAATTTTCAGGGGTATGAAGGGAATGACCGCCTATGACGGTAAATCCCCTCCCGGTCACATGGTGAGCCATGCTTTTTAATGTTTTACCGCTCAAGAAACCGAATGTATTAAATACAAAAGCCGGTTTCCACTTCTGCTCAGGTAATTGTATAATAAAATCCACAAATAATTTCGGCGGCTCCCATGCATCGGTAAATGTTGCAAACCCGGTTATTTCATACTGGTCAAGGTTGATTTTTTTCTGCTTTTTTATATTACAGAATTCGAATTCCACCTGTTTCATTTTATATGCCATATAGTTACAGGCAAGGAGCGTATTTCCCGTATTGGAATAATAAAGAATGATTCCTTTCATAGACTTTAAAAAAAGCCGTAACCATACATATTGGCTAAACCATATGCTGGTTACGGCCCTGTAACCTCCATTTAATTATACATCAAAAATTAAAAATAATACCTGCATGTCCCTGGAGGAACCAATTTTTCTGTTGAAAAGTGGAATAATATATTGCACCGATTTCTAGGGTAAGCGTATTGGTAATAGCGTAATCAATACTCACTTTTGCATCATACCCAAAGTCGATTTTGCTGAAATTAAAATCCGGGATATAGATAACAGGTCCTGCCCCGACCCCAAGGCTAAAGGCTGCAAGATGCATGAAGTATTTCAAGTTCAAAGCTGCGGTAATAAGCTGCAAATCATCCACACTTGCAGAAGGATCTGCCGGGAACATGTGATATGCAAAAAGTGCGACAATATAAAAGTCCGGGAATAGTTGAAACCCGATATCGACCATCCCGTTATACCCTATATCATACTTATTAGCAAAGGTACCCAGGGGAATTGAAGCCCCGCCATGAAGGCTAAAGCAGATACCCGGCGGCAGTACAGACGGGGGCATGGATTCAATGGTTGTGGTGACTTCTTCCCAGTGTTCTGCCGGGATTTCTATTGTGTAAATATCTTCTGCTACTTCTTCCGCACCTTCTATGTCATGTTCCCATTCCCCGACATCTCCTTCGTGCGTTATGACATACCCAAAGGAGCCCATGGGTTCAAGGAGTTTATAACGGTGATCATTGATAATAATGATATCCCCGGTTTCCATATATCCGTTCACTATATAGTTCATGTATGATGTTACCTCGCCGTCTCCCACGCTTGCTGTTTCTTCCGGCTGTTGTTCCATCTTTGCGATGGCAGCATCCATAGAAGCATCTGTCCTCGAGGTTTTTTTGTCTTTTTTGTCATATCCGCTGTCTATTTTATCCCGCTTTCTTTTCCACTCCTGTGTCGAAACCATAAGAAGAATTTTATTGTTATCTGCACCGGAGGGTTTGCCGAATCCCATTGAATCGATCCGTGCAACACGGGAAAATCTGGATGACGTCGGATCAAAGTCCATGTTCCGTGCAACACCGGTCTGGAGGATAGTGGTATCCCCGAATGAATCGATCTCCACTTTTATGCACTGGTGGAGATGAGCTGCATAATGTGTTTGATCTGCGGGGCTTAATAACCAGTCCACATAGAATTCATGTTTCGGATTGGCCCCTACCCCTGCTTCTGCCGGGACATCCTGTTCGCATGTCGGATTATTCTGATACTGGCCTGCCACCGGTTCGGGACAACCGGGATTTGCCGATTGAACCATCCGCCAATCGCCATCCTGGCCAACAACTCCCCAGTGGGCGATCTTAAAGGTAACAATGACATCTTCTGCATCAATCGGATCCCCGATTGCAGACCCCGGGCTGGAAGGATCCTCATACACCCTTTCTGTCGTATTGGTAACCCGTGCAACAAACCTGTTGTTTGTGGAAAGGTTCATCATGCCCGACAGATACGCCGATCCGTCATCGATACCGATATCACCCGAACTGGTAATGGAAAGTCCTTTGCAGAGCGGGGAATTGATTTTATAAGCACTTCCCCATAACTGGACAGGGAAAGGATACGTGGTCAATTCATCAAAGGGGAGCGGTATCCTCCGCGGCCATGAAAACTGGACTGCATACCCATCGGCATCCGGGGTAATGTTGGAGTTTATCCGTATCACATCAAAATAGAAGAGAAAATTGTCGTTCAGATTTATCCAGCTTGATGTCCCCAGGTTGGTATTTGTCGGCACCTGCACTTCGACATCCCAGCAGGAAACCGACACATCCTGCCATGAATGGACTTTCGCGGCGATATTCATCCCTGCGATGGTTGCGGTATCTGAGGTAAGAAGACTCCATGTCCCGCCTGCATTCTTTTCGTATATCTCGATGAGCCGCGGTGATTTATTCCATGTATCCGTAGCAGGGTCTGTATCCGATAGAGGAAAGATAAAGATGCGGCGGTCATCCGTATGGGTGGTCAGGCTTGTATCCGCGCTGAAATTAAGGACAATCACATCATCATCATCAAAGGTCATGTCATTTCTTACCTCAAATGAGAGGAACAGGTAATCACTGGATGAATACTTGTCCCGGATACCCTGGAAAGCGACATTCGGGGGGATTGTCCCGTTCTGGTAGGTAAGCCGGTAAGAACCGGTCCAGCCGTTTTCAACAATATCGAGCGCATCAAGGTAATCCCCGTCGCCATTTTCATCCACCTGGTACAACACACCGTCAATATCCGGAGGATCGCTATCAAACGGGACACCCCTGGTCGGCGGGAAAACCATGGTTTCGACAGGGGTAATAAGAATATCGGTATAGCTGCTTCCCTCAAACCCGTAATCATCATCCACCCTGCATGTTACCCTGTATCGCCCGCTTTCCCCGATATTGTATGCTCCCGGGGATAATGATCCGGTTGAGAAAGTAGTAACAATTGCGGATCCGTCCTTTTTAATTTCCCAGCGGATATTGGTATAATCATAGCTGTTTGAATCATGGTCAGCCGGTTCGGGAAGCGGATCATTTGACGTAACGGTCCCGCTTACAGACAGGGATTGCGGCACCACACCGACAGGAGGTGATCCTGCAGGACTTGTCACTGTCATTGCTATAGTGGCCGGGTTTTTAAGGACGATAGGAATATATTTTATCGCTTTCTGGGTAAGGGTCCCGACGATCGTTTCCTCCACCTGAAACATCATGGACTGGAATCCAAGGCAGTTAAAGTCCTTGTTTGCCCATGAATTTCCTCCCCCATTGTTTCCAGCCGTACAGGTACTGCTCGGAGGCGGTTCGTATGACCATATGGCCCCGGTGATCTCCCCGGGAACGTCGTTTGTCACGGAAGCAGTGAATGTTTCCGTCGCATACGGGGTTGCGGCACTAACAGGAATACTGTAAGCAAGGATTCCGCTTGCAGGAATGGTGGGCGCAGTAATCGTAATGGCCGGGGGTTCGTCAAAAGAAAGCCCGGTACTTCCAAAGGCAGCGGAACCATTGTATTCTGACCTTGTCCTGGTCGCAACGGTCATATCGATCTTACTGAGCCAGTCATCCCCAATCGGATCCGGCAGGGTAACGTTTCTGGCAATAAAGATGAAGGTATCTGAAGTGCTTGGATGATTGGTGTCCCCGATAACCCCCCTTGCAAAACTCGGATCTATTGGTTTATAACGGATGCTGAGCTGCCACCGTAATTCACTGGTAATTTTATTCAGGGTTATATAATACCCTGTATCACTACCATAATCATTTATATACCCGGCATCTCCATCATTAATAGGAGGATTGCTAATATATATTGAAGGTGAAACAGCACCGGGAAGATAGAGTTCAAAGTATAGCCCTCCACCTCCTTCTCCTCCGGTAGCCTGAGCAATATACGGCCGGAAGTCGAGTTGTATCTGGTGTACATTATTATTAGTATTTCCCGGGTCGGTTTGAACAACTGTGAACACCATTGGTAACCGAGATTCAAGTCCGTCCTTTTTCAATTCCCATTCATAGGTTATCTGAGAATAAACCGGCATATAGGTAAAAAAGACAGTACATATAAAAAGAATTAAAATAATTTTTTTTGACAGGTTATGCATAAAACCTCCTCTTTAAATTTATTTTTATTAATACCTTAAAAGAAAAAACCTCCTTTCACTTCGGTGTTTCATACGTAACATATTTATACACATACACTGCACCTTCATCATCTGTACCGTGGCCTTCTGCCCCGACAACGCAGTAATCGGAACTTATGGCAACGGAGCATCCGAAATAATCATTAATTACCCTGTCTCCCGCTTTAAAAGGATTTCCAAATCGAGTCCAGGTAGATCCGCTTCTCTTATAAATATATATTTCTCCTCTATTGTCACTTTCTTCAGGGGCACCGATAATAGCGAAATTATCAGCAACTCCTACTGCACCACCAAATCCTTCTCCACCTGCAGGAAGATCGTTTTTACTCCAGTCGTCCCCATCCCTTGAATAGACAGCGGTAAAAAGGTTATTATTTGGAGCTCCTGCAAAAGCAAAAGGATCAAATATTGAAACAGATTGACCAAAATAATTCTGAGTAACAAGTGACTCGGTAAATGATGGAAGTGATTGCTCAACCCAGTTCGTAAGTCCGTCGAATTTAAAAATATATATTTTCCCTGTATCTACTTTTCCGTCATCAAAATTCGGTGCACCGACAATGATATAATTGCCATAAATATCAACAGCCATACCAAAATTATCATTTATATGAGGATCACTTGCAACTATATTAGTTGCAATATCCCAACTCGACATATTTTTCTTGAAAATCTTTACATATCCTTGATTAACATTTGATGCATCATAATTCGGGACACCAACAACTGCGATATCCTCTGCAATACCAACCGAATAGCCCAGCCAATCATCATTATTTGGGCTTATATGGTAATATTCCTCACCCCATATACCAGATTCAAGTTCATAAATATAAACAGCACCCCTTAAGTCTGCCCCGACTGATTCCATATAAGCACCACTCACAGCCTGCGTACCCCAAATGTCAACAGAAAAACCGAAATAATAAGGAGCAGTGCCGGATGGAATAATCGTTGCATCAAGTTCCCAGGTATCACCATTTCTTTTATAGATATAAGCTCTTCCCTCGTAATCATGACAATTCTCATCACCTACGATAATATAATCGCCGGAAACGGAAACTGCAGTACCAAAGTCTACATTAGAACTCCCTTCGGGCGCTTCTATTTTATACATAAATACCCATTCCGGGTCCCTTGTCCCCAGATCATCGATAATAAGCCGCATGGGAATATCGTCACAACAGAGAAGTATTCCCAGCAGCAGGCAAACCAGAACAGCCAGTGATGCACCGGCAACCGTTCTCCTTTGTATGATTATTCGCTCCATATCATGTCCTCCTTTAATTCCTCTGCCTGACTTGCACGGGACAATTCGTCACCCATAGAAGGGTCAAGGTAGCTGTATTGTTCTGCAAGTTCCTTATTGTCCTTCTTGAGTTTGTTATAGTATTGTTTCACATTATTATAATCGGAAAGTTCGTAATTAACCTTTGCCAGGTTCAGCAGGATTACTGCATTATCCGGGCCTTTTTTGTATGCCCGTTCATAATACTCCTTTGCTTTCTTGTAATTTTTATTCAGGAAAGAAATATTCCCCATATTCACAAGGGCAGGCAGGTATTCCTCTTTGGCAAGGGTTTTAAGGAACTGTTCCTCTGCTTTATCATAGATCCCGTATTTTGCATAAAGGATACCAAGGGTATTCCTTATTCTCGGGCTGTCCGATCTTTTTAATTCCTCTTCCAGTTCCGTAACCCTGGGGTAGAGTTCCATTTTAAGGAACTGATTTATCTGGTTAATAAAGCTTTCCACCACTGCATTTTTGGTGGGAAGCGTAATGGCAACAGGATCGCCGGTAATACCCACTGCTTCATATATCTTCCATGCATCCCGGACAGGGTATAATGCTGCCAGGTTTTTTCCATTGTTTTCTCGCCATTCCTTTGCCCCGGTTTTCCATGCCTGTATGAATCCTTCCTTTAAAGCAGTTGCCTCAATAGGACACCAGGTCTTGTCTTCGATATAGATAAGATCATCTTTGCTTAAGAACTCCCGCTTTGCTCTGGAAGGGGGCATATCAAGGGAAAATGCAAAATAGATATGCCCGGGAATAGTGATAAAAGCGGTCTCGATCCCGACAGATTCTAAAAGTGCACAGGACAGGATGGAAAGATCATCGCAATCTCCTGCCTTGTAATCCAGGGTCTGGCTCGGGAACTGGAGGTAATCCACCACCCCTTTTTTCTCGGAAAACTCTTCATATGGCGTGGAAGGATCGACAACATAGCTGATTCCATAAAGCGAGAGTGCACTGTGAAATGCAAGTGCTGCAAGAAAGTTCTGGTTCATCGCACTCGACACCTCGTTTTTCACCATACTTAATACATTCTTGGAAAACCGTAACACAGTCGGGTCTTTTAAACTCACAAAGGCCGCTGCCCTCCTGTCGTCATCCCAGGTAGTCTCGTTTCTGCTGTAAAGCCGTATTGTCTGCACGCTCTCGTTTGCATAGTTCTTTCCTGCTACAGTCGATTCTGTCACAACATTTATCTGCACCTTGGTGCTTTCGGTAATGGAAAGCACACTCTCATTGAACAATGCATAAAGAAGTACGTTATATTCCGTATCCCCTTTAAGGAATTCTATTTCCTCGCATACTTTAGGGTTATCCATGTACTTGTTTATAAAGACCTTTACACGGACATTTTCCATTGGAATTTTCCCATTGTTCTTAATGGTCATTTTCCCGATGGGATTTGCATCATAATATTTAAAAAACACGGGAAAAATCGGATCCAGTGCCACTTCCTTGATAGAAAGTTCTTTGTACGGTTTCATATCGGTAAGTACCTGTATTCTTTTTGATGACTGGAAATGGTAAGATGTGCCAAGGGATACGACAATGTCATTATAAAGACCAAGGAAATTCCTGTAGGAAACATCCAACCCGATGCCAAGGGAAGTCACAGGCCTGAACTCTGCCCCTACTCCTGCATGCAAAAGGGGATTCTGGCCCGTATTGTCGGGCATATCCTGGTCAAGAAACCCATAGTAATATCCCCCGTGCAGATGAGCACCGGCAAAGAATTTCGGGAAAACCTCAAATTCCACCCCTACACCGATTCGCGGGGAAAGAAGGTACATCATGACACTTTCGTAATCACTATCCTCTGCAAGTTTCACCGGTACCACGCCGAACCCGGCCCCTCCCTCCAGGGATAAGAAGGTTAGGTTGGGCACTGTAAACCTGAAAAGCAGGGATGCATCCCCGCCAAGGCTTAAGGTCCCTGTATTCTTTTCCCCAATAGGAATGGATAATCCCGGGATAAAATGAAGGGAAAGATAGCTTTCATCTTCTGTTTTATCCGGGAAAACATTAAATAAAGTAAACAGGATAAAAAAAGAAAACAATAAAAATTTTTTTAACATTTTATTCACCCCAAAATTAAGATTAATCAATACACAATGATTAGCTCATATAAATTGTCTTATAACCTCTTTAACTTAACGAGGGAGGGTACCATTATCCTGTACCTTTACCCCCCTGAAAGGAATTGTATTGATAATCAAAGCAGGTTACAGGACAATCTTAGTTCTTTAATAAATATACACCATTTAAAAAAGTTAACAATCACTTTTTGAAAAAATCCCTCCGTATAATAGACCATTCAATGGCATTCATAATCATTTTCTTAAAATAATTATTGTTTATCTGGTCGATCCCGTGTCCGAGAGTTGTGTAAAAAACCCTGCCCAGTCCATATGGTTTTACCCATGCTATCGGATGCTCAAATCCCCTGTACCGGCAAAACAAAAGAAGTTCAAACGGGGGATACAATTCCAGCATATAAAACTCATCGATAATGGTGAAATCCGATATATCTTTCATAACCGGGTGTGCCGGGTTCTTAACTTCAATGTATAATTCCTCTCCCATCTCCGGATGAACAAGGAATTTACTCCCAAGCATCCGGTGATATGCCCCGGAACCGGGAAAAGAGCAGGCAGCGGTGTGTATGCCGATGAATCCTTTCGGTTTGCCCGTTTTACCCCAGGGCGGTCCGGTAATGCTATCCAACAGGCCCTGCTCCTGGCTTTTCCTTAAAATCTTTCTGTTCATATAGCAGACAATCACATCGAATACCTTAATATTTTTTGCAAGAAAAACATTACAATCCTCGGTTATGGTAACATGAAACCCGGCATTATTCAGAAAAGAATAAAAAGCCTCCCCTATAATAGAAAAATCATGATATTTATAATCATCACCGCCAACAACGACAATATTCATACTACCATGCCATTTCCTTTCCATCCGGATCAATATAAATTGCATCGGATAAACTCCATTTTTTTTGTATGGTTTTCACCACACGATATGCAGCCTGGCCGGGTGTTACGGGAGCATCAACTCCCCCCATATCTGAACTGAACCACCCCGGATGGATTGCAAGCACCTTAATTCCATCATCCTTCACCCTGTTCTGGAGCATTTTCGATGCCATATTTAATGCAGCTTTTGACATGCAATAAGAATATTCAGTTTTTCTATAAGCATTCTCGATTGATCCTGCTTCGGACGAGATATTGACGATGAGTTTTGTTCTTCCTGCTTTTATTAAAGGAAGAAACCGTGATGCAATCATTAAAGGTGCTAATGAGTTCACCTTGTATGTCGGGACGTAGCAAGAAAAATTAATATTCTGTATGTCCGGCTTATGCTGTTCAAGATGAACAGCAGCATTATTGATAAGAATATCAATATATGGTGTGATTTTTCTCACTTTATGAAACGAACGAAGTATTTCCTTTTCCTTTGTTACATTACAGGGAACGATGAAGTACCGTAATGAATATTTTTTCTTCAAATTCTTGATATTGTTGTTCCTGGACCGTATGAGAGAAATTACCGTATGCCCTTCTTCCAGGAAACAATCTGCCAGGTAAAACCCCAATCCCCTGTTTGTTCCTGTTATAAGAATTGTCATGGTCTGTTTATTCATGGATATCCTTTTATTTTACGCCATTTATTATTGTTGTCTTTATATTATAGTATAATTTAAGGAAATTGGAAAATAAAAGTAAGGGAAATTCTTTTTTCTACGGTTTTACCGGATTTCTTTTACCATTGAACTTTCTCCCGGATATTCAAATCCATGTACATTATTTTCCAGTTTTAGTAAATTTGAGTATGGAAAGGAGGATGCTTTATGATTTATCCTGACCACCACCTTATTAAAAACAATAATTGGAGTTTTATAAGGTACTATTCAAGAAAATCCGGTAAGACAATCTATAAGGTAATAATTGCAGTTATTTTGTTAAGCTTATCCCTCTCTTTAACCATGAGGGCACAGAACACAGCAGATCCCCCGTTATGGACCGGGAATCCGAATTCAAAAATTATCCGGGATTATAATGATATGTTAAAAAGTATCCATTCTGTCCCGGATGACAATATAAAGATAATTAAAGCCGGGAGTGTGTACTATGATAACATTGAATATCCTGTATACGCTTTTTCATATACACCGGCAGAAAAGCCTGCTGTCAGGATATTTCTGGCAGCCGGCCAGCACGGGAACGAGCCAGCCTCTGCAGAAGCTGTCATAGACTTTTTTACTTATATCCATCGAAATAAAGAATCCTACAGGGATATTGCAATTGATGCTATTCCGATGATAAATCCATGGGGCTGGGTGTATAATATCCGGTTAAATGGGAACAAACAGGATACAAACAGGGATTTTATGAGGTTCAATTCACAGGAAGCACGGGTAGTAAGGGATTTTGTAAAAGGGAAATCCTATGATTTTATGATCGACCATCACGAATCCCCGGGAGATGGGGCATTTATTTTCAATTACAATGAAGCTACCTTTAATATCTGTAATAATCTTATGAATTTCCTGAAATCCGAAGGATATGGAATTGGCATAAGAGGATACTTTAAGGACAGGATACTGATAAATGGGATCATGGATGTGCCTTCAAGAAGAGGACTGCGTTCATTGGAACATAATAATTCAGTTTCTTCCTACTGGAATAAAAACTCGACAATTGTCAGATATTTTAGCAGTGAATTAAACACATATGGGTTTACCATGGAAACATCGACACGCAAGCTCTTTAAATACCGGATCGAGTGTCATTTTGATGTTATGAGGTTCATGGTCGATGCATTTCGGCGCGGATAGGGCTAAGACAGTCCCTGGGTGGGAATTTCCAATCAGGTAAACCCAAATTAACAATTTTCTATAAGAAAAATAAACTAAATAAATACTATCAACCTGATCTTTATGCTATTAACTCCCCCTGGACGTATTAAGAAGGGGCTTTTGTATATGAT
>JAFGQK010000291.1 GCA_016935735.1 Spirochaetales bacterium
AAATTGATATTTTTGGATGCTTTGCAAGCAGAATTTCGTTTTTTCTCAAATCAGGAAAATTTAAAATGCCACAGCGCAAAAAGCTTTGGTATAACAACTATTTACTTCAGGATTACTTTTTTATATTATTCAAAGTATGTGGGCGATCCCCCGGAAGACATAAACTTTTTTAAAGGATTCAGATATGGAAAGAAACTTTTATTCCTTTTCTCCAATAACCGGGGAAAAGCTTGGGCCTTTCAAAGATATGAAGAGAAAAGAGGTGGCTGCCGTTATTGAACAGGCAAAAGCGGGACAGAAGGAATGGGCGGCCTTATCCCTGGGAACAAGGATCGGGTACTTCAAAAAGATGAGGAGAATTATTGCAGACAATGCAGAGGAATATGCAAAGAAGATTCATAGTGATAACGGGAAATCGGTAGTAGAAGCTCTTACCTCAGAAATAATCCCGGTTTTATCGATGCTGGAATATTGTATAAAAAAGGGGAAACATGTGTTAAAACCGGTAAAAGTACGATTGCCATTTTATTTTTTCGGGAAAAAAGCCTTTTATATATTCGAACCGATGGGGGTAATCGGGATAATCGGCCCATGGAATTTCCCTTTACATCTGGTAGTTGTTCCCGCGGTTTCTGCTCTCCTGTCAGGGAATTCAGTTGTTATAAAGCATTCTTCACAGACACCATTTGCCGGTCTCATTATAGAAGACATCGTGAAAAAGGCAGAAATTCCCGGAGGTGTTGTGAATGTAGTCTGGGGGAAAGGATCTGCAGGTCAGTATATAGCCGAAGGAGATATCGATAAGTTGTTTTTTACCGGTTCCGTAGAAACAGGGAAAAAACTGGCCAGGATATGTGCAGATAAACTCATACCAATAGATCTGGAACTGGGAGGAAGCGACCCCTGTATTGTCCTTGAAAATGCACGATTAAAACGGACAGCAAAAGGAATTGTGTGGGGTGCATTGCTGAACAGCGGACAGGCGTGTATATCGATTGAAAGGGTGTATGTCACAGAGAAAAATTATCCTTTACTATTGGAGTATATAAAACAGGCAATAAGTGAAATAACAACAGGAAAAGAAGAAGATGCCGATATAGGGGTGATGACCAGCGCATCACAGGTAAAAATCATCAACAATCAACTGGAAAGTGCCGTAAAACAGGGGGCTGTTATCATAACAGGCGGAAAATGCAAAGATTTTCATTTCAAGCCGACTCTTATTACGGATTGTACAAATAAAATGGACATTATCAAAAATGAAACATTTGGCCCTGTTATTGCCATAGTGAAAACAAAGAACGATGAAGAATCACTCAAATTGGCCAATGATTCCGGGTTCGGATTATCTTCTTCCCTGTATGGAAACAGGAAAAAGGCCCTTGAGTTCTCCAAACGGATCGAGGCCGGGAGTGTTGTCATTAATAATTCACTATTGCCTATTGTATCGGCAGAATTGCCCTATGGCGGTGTAAAAAAATCCGGCATCGGGAGATATCATGGAGAAGAAGGAATAAAAACCTTTTGTAATATAAAATCAATATTAATCGATAAAGAATATTGTAAGAAGGAAGATTTTGCCTGGGCTCCATATGGAAAAAATGTACGTAAAAAATATCTTGCTTTTATAAAAGAGACATGGGGGAAAAGAAGCATAGTGAAATATTTTTATGCACTCCCGCTTCTCTTTAAAAAACGGTAATAATTCCTTGATTTTCATAACCGTAGAAAATATAATAACAGTAAAGAATTTAAGCAGGTTTCATTGGAGGGATTATGAGTAATTTGTTAAGTGATATTTATAAAGAGAGGAATGCCATACCTGATACATATCGAATTACGCGGATTGATCAGAAAGAATATCTTGCAGGCGGTACTATTAAAACATGGGAAGGGGAATCCCAGGAAGTTCTGTCCCCTGTTTGTATAAAAGATGCAGATACTCTTGTCCAGGAGGTTATCGGTAGTTACCCAATGCTTACTGAAAAGGAATCACTCGAAATACTCGAGTATGCAGTAAAGGCTTATGACAATGGAAAAGGGGCCTGGCCGGTTATGTCTGTTGAAGAGCGGATAAAGTGTATCCATCATTTTGTCCTCCAGATGAAAGAAAAGCGGTCACAGGTGGTAAACCTGTTAATGTGGGAAATCGGCAAGAAATTGGCAGATGCGGAAAAGGAATTTGACAGAACTGTTGAATATATCGAGGCAACGGTGGATGCATTAAAAGAACTGGACAGAATATCTTCCCGGTTTATTTTTGAAAAGGGAATTTTCGCACAGGTACGGCGTGCTCCTCTGGGAGTTGTTCTCTGTATGGGCCCTTTTAATTATCCTCTTAATGAAACATTTACCACATTGATTCCGTCAATAATCATGGGGAATACCGCGATTTTAAAACCTGCAAAATACGGGGTTCTCCTTCTTGCGCCGCTCCTTGAAGCTTTCCGGGACTCCTTTCCTCCCGGTGTTGTCAATACAATATACGGTGACGGGAAAGTCATTATATCGCCGCTCATGGCTTCCGGGAAGATAGACGTGTTTGCATTTATAGGCTCTGCATTTGTCGCGAATCTTATTGAAAAGCAGCATCCGAAACCGAACAGGCTAAAGTCGGTATATGGCCTGGGTGCGAAGAATCCGGCCGTGATACTGGAAGATGCCGATATTGACCTGGCAGTGAAAGAATGTGTTACCGGATCGTTATCCTTTAACGGACAGCGATGTACTGCATTAAAAATACTTTTTGTCCACCAGAACATAGCGGACGAATTTATCGGGAAATTTTCACATGCCGTATCAAATCTAAAGATCGGGATGCCATGGGATGAAGGAGTTTCCATTACCCCGCTTCCCGAGGCAAACAAGATACAGTACATGCTTGATTATGTGAATGATGCAGTTGAAAAAGGTGCTAAGGTTGTCAATCAGAATGGAGGATTATCCCTTAAAACGGTGTTCTTTCCCGCTGTCCTGTACCCGGTGAATGACCGTATGAAAATTTATGAAGAAGAGCAATTCGGCCCCGTTATCCCGGTTGTCCCGTTCCGGGATATTTCCATTCCCATTACCTATATCGAAGAATCCACGGTCGGCCAGCAGGCAAGTATTTTTGGTAAAGACGATGCATTAATTTCAAAACTTATTGACCCCATGGTGAACCAGGTCTGCCGGGTAAATATTAACAGCCAGTGCCAGAGGGGACCCGACACCTTCCCTTTTACAGGAAGAAAAGACTCGGCAGAGGGGACATTATCGGTCAGTGATGCATTACGGGTGTTTTCCATCCGGACCCTTGTAGCGGCAAAAGATACCGATCTGAATAAAGACATTTTAAGCCGGATTACAAAAGAAAGAAAGTCGAAATTCTTAACAACGGATTATATTTTTTAAATCAGAAAAATAACGGGCAGATCCTTCTGTCATGCATTATTTCGTTTTGCCGGAAACCGCGGCTTTGAATCCGAATTTCTGGAAAATATTGTCCCTGTCGACTGTCGGATGTTGCAGACCCCCGGTCTGATGTGGTACCCCGGACATAACATAATTCCTTAACTCATCCACGCTGATTATATCGTCCCGGTTATTATCTGCTTCTTTTCCACCCATCGCCTTTATAATCCATTCGGTAAAAAAGCCATTCCGGATCGTATCATCCTCATAACTCAACTCATTTCCCCTGCAGCTTGAAAATACGATAGCTCCACTTCTTCGTGCAAGGTCATTATAGATATAGCGGTCCTTTTCAGTTACATACGTTCTTTTTTTATTACTTTTAAGTAAAATACTTTTTGTCTTTATCATACGCGCAATAATCCCTTTCCCTTTTATTGCCGGGTCCATCCATACCTGTTCTTCCTCTGCTTCACCTGATTCACAGGTATCCATAAGAAAAAGTTTACGCCGGGGCCGGATTCCCTGGAGTATATCCTCGATAATCGTAAAGTTTGCCGCGGTTCCGGGAAGGTTTGAAAGATCTGTCTCGTAGGTGATAAAGTAATACGTTGCATCCCTGTCCCTGTCATGTATCCCGTGCCCGGAAATAAAGAGGACGACTGTATCATCGACTGTAGCATCCTTTACCAGCGCCCCGGCGTTTTTAATATTCCGCACCGTACATTCCTTGTTGGTAAAGGTATATGACCGGATCGTACCGAATTGCCCGGAGGTTAGTAATCCCGTAAACATATCTGCAAGGTCCAGTACATCCTTGTCTGCATATTTCAGATTAAGGCCCGGATCCATGTATTTTGAAACGCCGAATCCGATGAAATAGAGATTCCCTTTTGTCTTTTCCCCGTAATACACCTGGGTGAGTGCCCGGTAGGATTCAGTTCCCTGCTCATTAATACATGATACTTCAATCTTATTTTCCCCTGTTTCAAGCTCTATTGTTTCCTCGCCTGACAATGCCTTTACGGCTTTTGTTTTCCGTCCATAACCTCCAAACAAGGGAACATCGTTGACATAGATATTGTACAGGGAAAGGTTGCAGGATTCGTCTTTAAGGCGGTAGGTGAGAGTGACATACTTCCCGTTCTGCTCTGTACGTTCGATCCTTGCTCCGGGGACCAGTAAGGTATCCTTTACTTTTTTTTCGGTAAATCCGAGTTTGTTGAGTCTTTTTTTGTATTGCGCCAGAAAGTGTGAAATTTCTTCCTTATCCGCCCCCGGCAGCCGGGAAAGGATAATGTCCGGCCGGTTGTTCCGGACAGCAAACTGGTCAATATTGTAGCACTCTATTCCACTCACCATTGCGACCAGGTTCCCTCCATCAGGGGAAGAATCCCAGTACCCGTCTTCGGTAAAAACAAGCCATTGCGAACCATCAGCATTTGCCATGAATGCAATCCATTTTCCTGTCTTTACATCCCAGAGACGCATCGTACCGTCCATTGAACCGGAAAGCGCAAACTGCCCATCGGGTGAGAGACAGGCATCTGTCACTGAATCACTATGGCCGGTCAACGTTTTCTTTTCTTTGCCGGACAACGCATCCCAGAGCTTGAGTGTTCCATCAGCAGAACCGGAAAGCAATAATTTTTCATCGCCCGATAATGAGAGTGAGACAACTGTTTGCGAATGGCCGGAGAAGGTGGTGATTTCTTTCCCGGTGTTGATATTCCACCGTTTACAGAGTGCATCCGTGGAACCCGAAAAGGCAACGGTTTTATCCCCGGAAAGGGCGACGGCAGTAACCGGACCCGAATGACCCGGAATTCTCTTTAACTCCTTTCCTGTTTTCGTATCCCACAGAATAAGTGACTGGAGTGCCCCGGTGAGTGCAATGTTATTATCCTTTGAAAAAACGATCGAGAAAACGGCAGACATATGGCTTTGAAATCTTTTCTTCATCGTCCCGGTCACACCATCCCAGAGAGCGAGTGGCAGGAGTCTTCCCGTAAGAACAAGCTTCAGGTCATCCGGGAATCCGGTATTGAGTAAAAAATCCGAATCATCGAAGAACCTCATGAGTTCCCTGCCGGATGAAAGGTCCCATCTGATGCAGGTGTTATCGGCCGACCAGGAGAGCGCCTGCCCTGCGTCAGGTGATAACGCGGCGGTACTCACCGAATCAGGATGGCCGGTGAGTGTCTTTTTTATCTTCCCCCTTTTCATATCCCATAGTTTGAGGGTCCTGTCTCCTGAACCGCAGAGAGCCTTTTCCATGTCCTGCGACAATGCAATGGTATTTATTTCTTTTGATAGACCCGAAAGTATTTTTACCGTTTTGCCGGTTACAGCATCCCAGAGCCTTATAGCTTTGTCAAACGATCCGGATGCGATAAAGTTTCCGTCCGGCGAAAACACGACACAGAGGATTGCATCTTCATGGCCTGAAAGGGTTACAAGCTCAATGCCTTTTTCAAGGTCCCAGATTTTACATGTCAGATCATATGAGCCGGAAACAGCACGCTTTCCATCCGGTGAAAAAGCGAGATCACTTACAAGATCTCTATGACCATTGAGTGTTTGCAGCTTTTTTCCCGTACTGATGTCCCAGAGTATTATCATCCTGTCGGTTGCCCCGGAGAGGAGTTTTGTTGAGTCAGGTGAAAAGACAAGGGAATCAATGATATCCGTATGACCTGCAAGGGTTTTAATAAGCTTGCCACTCGACAGATCCCATACTTTTATGGTTTCGAATATCCCGAGTGCGGCCAATTTTCTGTTGGGTGATAAAGCGATTGAATGTGCGACTGGTGCCTTTTCAGTTATTGTTATAATTTCTTTTCCGGAAGAAATGTCCCGGAGTTTGACATGTTTATATCCGGTATGCGAAAGAATGAACCTGCCGTCCTGTGAAAAAACAATCGGTTCCAATCCGCTTTCTTCTGTGGCGAGTGTTTTGACAGGATTACCGGTCGCGGTATCCCAGGAGGTAAGCGTTCCTCCCATTGAACAGGAAACAGCACGGTTTTCCGTGTCTGTAAAAGCGACTAAAACCACGGAATCGAAAACGGGATCAAATCCCGAGGGATCCGGGGGGGTATAGTCTGTACGAAATGTCCGGAGTTCTTTTCCAGTAGCAACGTCCCAGAGTCTTATGGTTCTGTCAAGCGAACCCGAGAGAAGGTACCGGGAATTCGGGGAAAAGGCCAGGCACCCGATATTATCCGAATGTCCCATCTGTGTGTGGAATTCCAATTTGTTCTCCTGATCGGCTGCAAGCTGGCCGCTTCCCCAGAATACAGCAAGTGCTATAATTATAGTAAAAAATCTGCTCTTTATCACAGTTGAAGCCCGATTGTGCATTAATAAGGTGCTTTTCATAAATCATCCTCCATATCCGGGTATTCCGGCCACCTTTACGAAATGATATGTTCGCTATATTAAGAAGCTGTTGAAAAAAATTATCATACCCATAATGTTATTGTACATGAATGTTCCTCTTATAATAGTGATGGAGAAAAAGTTATTAATCAAGAATTTTTCACCCTGTCCCCCGGTATATATCCAGTTCAGTGAGATTGACTGGTTGGACGGAGCTACCAATAAGGGGATGGAGGTACCAATAAGGGGACGGAGGTACCAGCCAGGGGGGACGGAGCTACCAGCCAGGGGGGAGCTACTAGCCAGGGGTGGATGGATCTGCCAGGCAGGGGGGAGCTA
>JAFGQK010000292.1 GCA_016935735.1 Spirochaetales bacterium
AAATTGATATTTTTGGATGCTTTGCAAGCAGAATTTCGTTTTTTCTCAAATCAGGAAAATTTAAAATGCCACAGCGCAAAAAGCTTCTGATGTGACGGGCTTGACAAAATAATCCACTTAATATACTATAATCGGGATATCTGAAAATACCGATAATGATAAAGGATCAGGAGAATAAAATGCCCGATGTAAGAATCAAGAAAATTGATGAAAACGAAATAGATACAATACTTGCAGATGATATCGATTTTTCCGGTGTCGTAAGTTTTGAAAAACCATTAATGGTAAAAGGCAGGATAAATGGTGAGATTAATGCAAACGGGGACCTGTATGTGGACGAGGGCGCTTTAGTGGATGCAGAAATTAAAGCAAATATGGTATCAGCCAAAGGGAAAATAAATGGAAACATTGCAGCAAAATCCAAAGTTGAACTTTTTGCAACAGCCGTTGTCACCGGTGATATCGTTTCCCCAAAGATAGAAATCGAGACCGGTGCGACGTTTAACGGCAACTGTATAATGAAAGGAGGTAATGAACAAGATACTTATGAACAACAGTAAATCCTGTCTTTTTTTCATTCTTGTCATTATAAGTGTATCATTTCTTTATGGAGAAGATAAGCCGGATGCCCTTGTACTCTTTAATGAAAAAAAATATGAAGAAGCTGAAAAGGTTTGTCTGGCGGAACTTGTAGAAACCCCGAAGAATATGGACTCGTATGTTGTACTCGGCTGGGCGCTTTTAGCTCAAAAAAAGTATACAGATGCAGCCATCTATGCGGAAAAAGCCATGGAAGTTTCAAGATACGATCCCAGGAATATATATACAGCAGCAGAGGCTTATTATTATTTGGGAGATAATACCAATGCCCTGAAATACCTGGAAGATTACGCTCAAATTGCCCAGATGAATAATAAACGGCTTAAGTTTGTCTTCTATTATATGGGCGAGGTGTATATCCGGCTGGGAGAATATTCAAGTGCGGACATGGCATTCTCTACAGCCCTTCATTATGATAACAAAATCGCAGATTGGTGGGCCAGGTTAGGGTATGCCAGGGAGATGAATGGGGATCTGAAATGGGCACTGGAAGCATATGAAAATGCATTAAAACTGGAACCGAACCATACGGAAGCGAAGCAGGGTAAAAGTAAAATAGAGCAGCTTTTGGGATAATGAGAATCGGTCTTTATACCTTAGGTTGTAAACTGAATCAATCTGAAACAGAAGCATTTTCATCAGTTTTAAAAAAACGGGGATGTACCCTGGTTTCTATCCATCAAAAAGCAGATTTTTATATAATCAATACTTGCACGGTAACAACAAAAAGTGAACAGAAAGCAAGAAGGGTAATCCGGTCCTGTGTTAACAATAACAGAAACGCAGTTGTAATCGTAACAGGATGTTATGCGCAAATGGATCCGGAAGTTTGTGCAGACCTGGACCGGAATATCGTTATTATTTCCCAGGATAAAAAAGACAAACTCCTGGATTTTTTTAAAACAGTGGATTATTCATGCCTTTTACCCCTTACTCCTTCAGAACAGGGAACAGCAATAATCAATTTTATTAACAGGAGGGAAATAGATGTATATAATCCATTTGCTTTCTTTTCTGTTGATTTCCAGTTTCATTCCAGGGCATTTCTGAAAATACAGGACGGATGTAACTCCGGGTGTACATACTGCCGCGTACCGCTGGCCAGGGGGACTTCTGTAAGCCTTGATCCGGTCGAGGTGTTTCACCGGATCACTCTTATCGATAAAGCCGGGTATAATGAAATAGTTCTTACCGGGGTGAACATATCAGCTTATCATCATTCGGGAACGGGGTTTAGTGAACTTCTTCAAAAAATTCTTGCAATGAAAACAAAAATCCGTTTCCGGCTTTCCTCATTAGAACCGGAAAGTATTGATAAAGAACTTGCAGAAATTGTAACTCATCCCCGGGTCTGTCCCCATTTTCATATTCCTGTTCAGTCAGGTTCTGATCGTATTCTTAAAGTGATGAAAAGACGATATAATCCGGAAAAAGTATATCAAGCTGTTGAACTTTTCAGGAAGACCAGACCGGATTGTTTCCTGGGGGCAGATATCCTTACCGGGTTCCCGGGGGAATCAGATAAGGATCATCAACTTTCTGTTGACCTGATAAACAGATGCAGCTTTTCCCGGCTTCATGTGTTTCAGTTTTCTCCAAGGCCCGGGACAGAGGCTTTTACAATAAAGCAGAAAGTTCCCGGAATGATAATAAAAGCCCGGTCACAGGAGTTAATCACACTCTCCGAAATACTTCATTCCGTATATAATGCGTTATGGGTAAACAGGGAAGTGGATGTGGTCCTGGAAAAAAAATTAAAATCAGGTGAAAACGGGATGGCTATATATACTGGTGTATCCGGGAATTACCTGAGATTAAAAGTAACAGATATACCGGAAGAACATGACTGCCGCGGGACCCTGGTGCATTGCCGTATCCTTGAACCGGGAATACCCGGGACAGCGAAATTTCTATCCTGTTAAGGGACGGAGCCTGGAAGCTGTTTTTCCGACATTTATAATACATTCTGCATTACCAGACTTGACAGTGTTTTCCATTTCAATTAACATAATTTTTATGTGTATCAATAGAGGATTGAAATAATTGGCAGTGGTATTTGCGAAAACCGAGTTGCCGAACCTGGATGGAAGATGATGGACAATACTATCACGTTCAGAAAGTTTGTCCCCGGTGATTTCCAGCCCGGTTCCAAATGGATTGTGAGATGAAGTTTGAAGAACAGAGGAGGGTGTGACATTGAAGACTACTGTGTCAACTCGATTAATATCTTTGCCTGAGAAGAAGCAGAAGATAGGTACCTATTTACGCCGCTACGGAATACTTTATCTCTTAATGATTCTGCCTCTCACATACTTTATAATTTTTAAATATATACCTATGACCTATATACAGGTCGCATTCAAAAAGTACAGCATCGTTAAAAGTGCCTGGGAAATGCCCCTGGCAGATAGCAATGGCTTTGAGTACTTCATCAAGGCCTTCTCCAACCGTGATTTCCTCTATTCGCTGCGGAATACCATCATGCTCAATCTGTTGGACCTGGTGCTTGGTTTCCCCGCCCCGATCTTACTGGCACTGTTGTTGAATGAGTTGCGGATAAAATGGTTCAAACGAATCACCCAGACTATTGCCTACTTACCGCACTTTCTCTCGTGGATTATCATCTCGGGTATGGCTGTCCAGCTTTTTGCCCCCACCTCCGGTCTCGTCAATATCCTGCTGAACCATATGGGTATAAAATCCATTCCTTTTTTAAACAATTCAGCGAACTGGGTGGTGACATATGTGTTTCTGGGAATCTGGCAGAGTGTCGGCTGGAACACCATTATCTACCTGGCAGCGATAACGGGCATCAACCCCGAGTTGTATGAGGCAGCCGCGATGGACGGGGCTGGCCGCTTCAGAAAGATCTGGTACGTAACATTACCGTGTTTGCGTCCCACGATCGTCGTTCTGCTTATTTTAAGTCTCGGGCGCATTCTGGGCAGTGAGTTCGACCGGCCATATGCCCTGGGGAACGCCCTGGTTAAAGACGTGTCCAATGTTATTGCCACGTTCGTCTATACCTATGGTATCCGCGGACTGCAGTTCTCGCTGACGACGGCAGTGGGGTTGTTCCAGTCCGCCGTGTGCGTTATTTTCCTGTTCATGGCAAACGCCCTGGCCAAGAGGTTCGGGGAGCGGGGAATTATCTAAAGGAGGACATTCAACATGGTTACATCGAAGAGATCGAAGATAGGTGACTGGGTTGTAGTTTTTCTCTGCTTCCTTCTTATCCTGGTCTGTTTGCTGCCACTTTTGAATATTTTTGCCCGTTCTTTGAGTGCCTCGGAGGCATTGATTCGCAACGAGGTGACACTCTGGCCTATAGGTCTCAATTTTGAAGCTTACCGCATGGTACTGAGTGACGTCAAGTACACCTGGTCCCTTACCTGGACAGCACTATTAACAGTCATTTGTGTCTTCGTGTCCCTGGTAATGACCACTATCTGTGCCTACCCGCTTACCTACAGGAAACTCAAGGGGCGCCGGTTTTTCAGCGCTTTTATTATTTTCACCATGTACTTCAGTGCGGGTACGATTCCGATGTATTTGCTGCTTAATGATTTGAAAATGCTTAACAAGCCGGTAGTGCTTATCATCCCGTACTGCCTGAACGTATTCTACATGATTATTATGCGCAGTTTTCTTTTACAGATCCCCGATTCCTTGCGTGAATCCGCGGAAATAGATGGTGCGGGGCCTGTCCGGATACTTTTTCAAATTTACCTGCCCCTGTCCACCCCGGTAATAGCCACTTTGTGTCTTTTCTATGCTGTCGGGCGATGGAATGGCTTTTCGGATGCGCTGATGTTTATGAATGACAGGACATACTATCCCATCCAGTTACTGCTGTACAATATTATCAACTCCATTTCCAGTATTGAGATATCCACACAGGAAGGCTTCTCGCCCCCTGGACTCTCGGAAACACTCAAGGCAGCGACTATCATGTTCGCCACAGTGCCGATCCTGCTGGTGTATCCGTGGCTCCAGAGATACTTTATCACGGGTGTTACCCTGGGTGCGATCAAGGAATAGCCAATACCCCGGACACGTTGTGTCTGTCAATATATTTAAGGAGGATTGCTATGAAAAAATTTTTACTTATTCTTCTATGTATTACGCTGGTTGGAGGATTTGTTTTTGCCAAAGGTAAGCAGGAAGAAGAAAAGACCGGGGCACCAAAGTCCATTACTGTCGAGATTTATGATCGCAGTAACCCCGGCGGTTCCAAACCGGAAGACAACTTCTTTACCAATTTTATTAAAGAAGGAATGCTGAAGACTTATAACGTCCAGGTCACGTTCAAACCCGTACCCCGTTGGACCGAGGTCGAGGTACTCAACAACCTGCTTGCCGCCAGTGAGGCACCCGATATCTGCGTCACCTATAGCTACCCCACGATCCAGACCTATGCCAATATGGGCGGAGTACTGGACCTGGGACCCTATCTGAAACAATATAAGGCCAAATTGCCTAACCTGTGGAAACTCCTGGGAGACCAGAACATTTACTGGGACAGGGATCCTAAAACCGGCACGGTATGGGCCATCGAGGCGCTGCTGTTCAACAATATGCGTAACAGCGTTTTTGTCCGCGAGGATTGGCTGAAAAAGCTGAACATCAAGGAACCCACCAGCCTCAAGGAGTTTGAAGCCATGCTGAAAGCCTTCAAGGATAACGCCTCGTTACTCCTCGGTGAAAATGCGGACAAGATGATTCCTTTTGCCATGAGTACCGATGTCGGCTGGCGTGCGGACCCACTGTCGGTATCCTTTATTCCCGACAATATCTCGGATAAAGAAATGTATATCAATGGCTTCGACGACAGACGTCTGTTGTGGCCTGGTATCAAGGAAGGATTCCGCGTAATCAATAAGTGGTACAATGACGGTCTTGTCTGGAAGGATTTTCCGCTTTATGGTCCCAGTGACAATACCGAGGGAAATCTGACAAAAGCCGGTTATGTCGGTGCCTTTTTCGGCAACTGGGATTTACCCTACCGCGACGGCGACAATGGTATTCATGCCAATTTGAAAAAGCTGGTCGGGCCGGATGCCGCTTTTATCGCGATCGAGCCGTTTAAAAACAACGCGGGAAATTACAGGAAGTATCTGAGCGCACCGGTAGACCGCAAGGTCTTCTTCCCCGCCACCAACAAAGACCCGGTTTCCTCCCTGATGTATCTCGAGTGGATTGCAACACTTGAAAACCGCAGGTTCCTCCAGATCGGGGAAGAGGGTGTTAACCATGAGAAGCAGGCGGACGGCTCAATAAAGGCCATTGCCGCCAAAGGCGAGAAGATCATGAATTCCCCGAATAATATCGACTATACCATCCTCATCAATGGTCTGGACCTGGGCGATCCGGATTTAAATATTAAATCCATCGCCCTCGCTTACCCGGGTGTTGACAAGATATACCTGGAAAAATCCTACAAGATCATGAAACACGATGCACGCGTTACGCCCAATTTCAATGTGGGCGAGATTAAATCCGAAGAGGGCATGGGCCCGGCCCTCAAAGAAAAACGCGATACGTTTCTGACTATGGCACTTGTTGCCAAACCGGGTGAATTCGATGCAGTATATGACGCGGGCATGCAGGATTACCTGAAATCCGGCGGTCAGGCCATTATCGATGAGCGCAGAGCCAGGTACGAAGCGAGTGTCGGAAAATAAAAGAAAATTTCTACGACATGATACAGGGACTTGAGTAATCTCAAGTCCCTTATTTTTTTTCAATTAAAAGAATAATTTTACTCGAATATGAAACTGAATTTTTACTTCGGTTTCCGTAATTCTTCCTCCTGCTGATAACGCAGTCATACGTGTAATTGCCCCGTTTAAACAGGGAATTGGGCAGAAACCAATCCAAGCACAAAGAGTGCTTTACTGGATTTTTTCAGTATGGGGGAAGCTTTAAGAACCCGGAAAAAGAATGAGATAATAGATATTTTTCAAAGGGCAATAATGGAAAATCCTCTGTTGGCAGTAAAATCTCTTTTTTATTTCAGGGATATTCGCGGTGGCCAGGGTGAACGCAGAAAATCCAGGATTATACTTAACTTGCTTGGGCATAATTATCCTCAAATAATAAAGAAGAATATTTCAAATATCCCGGGGAAAATATATATAGTATCTGATATGGAGTTTGATGTGGCATGTAAATCCAATAGCAAAACAAACATTGAAATTATCAGGAAAAAGTATACAATGTCAGGATATACTATGCCAAAATTAGTATTCTGGAATGTATCATCACGCAATAATCATTCTCCCATTACTCCCTCCGGCAGGGGTGTATTTCTTGTAAGCGGATGTTCATCTTCACTATTTGAACATGCAATGAAGAATGAGACGTTGACTGCATACGATTTAATGCTTAATGTATTAAACAGTCCAGGGTATGAAAGGATAACAATATGATTTTTATAGACGGATCATTTGGCGAGGGCGGCGGACAAATACTCCGGACAGCCCTTGGTTTGTCGTTAGTTACAGGAAAACCATTTAACATAAAAAACATCAGATCCGGAAGAAAAAAACCGGGACTCTTACGGCAACATCTGACAGCAGTAAATGCAGCGGGTGAGATTGGAAAAGCAGTTGTGAAAGGCAATAGCATTGGTAGTGGAGAACTCTATTTTGAACCCCATTCAGTATCACCGGGTGAATATAATTGTCAGGTGGGAACAGCCGGCAGTGCTACGTTAGTGCTTCAAACAGTACTCCCGGCTTTACTATCCTGTAAATCAGCATCAAAATTGGTTTTAGAAGGGGGAACGCATAATCCTTATGCACCGCCTTTTGATTTTCTGAACTATTGTTTTTTACCATGCTTATCAAAGATGGGTGTGCAAATAAAGTGCTCATTAGTAAAGTACGGATTTTATCCGGCAGGTGGGGGTGAATTTGAAATTGATATCAATCCTGCCCGGCCGTTGAAACCTTTTATTATCAGGGAAAGAGAAGGTCTTAAAAGAACCAGTGTTCTTGGGATCGTGTCTGATATTCCTTTTCACATTGCAGAAGATGAAGTGAAAATTGTCTGTTCAGAAATGGGCTGGGATGAAAATACCGGGAAAGCAATTTCTGTTCATTCATCCGGGCCGGGAAATATAGTATTGGCAATCCTTGAATATGGGAATATTACTGAAGTAATTACCGGGTTCGGACAGAGAGGGCTTCCCTTAAAAAAAGTGGCAGAAAATGTAGTGAAACAGGTAAAAAAATATATGGAATCGGATGCCCCTGTTGGTGAATATCTGGCAGACCAGTTACTTGTTCCTATGGCATTAACAGGTCAGGGTTCTTTTTGTACGAATAGTGTATCAAAACACACATTGACGAATAGTGAAATAATAAAAAAGTTCTTAAACGTACGTATACAATATGAAAAAAAGGGTGAGAATATCTTCGAGATTAACATACAGGGAGGCCGGTATGAAGTGGGTGAAGAGTGATGATAAAACAAAAATTCCCATAAAATCATGGTGTGAAAATGTTGAGGAAGGTGCCCTGGAACAGGCAATTGCACTTTCAAATCATCCGGTAATAATGAAACATGTTGCTTTAATGCCGGACTGTCACGCCGGATACGGGATGCCGATTGGTGGTGTTATTGCCTGCAGGAATGCTGTTATTCCTAATGCTGTTGGTGTTGATATTGGTTGTGGTATGGGAGCAGTCAAAACTGATTATCCGGCTTCTCATATTGCAGGAAAAGAACAGATCAGAGAACTCCTGGAATATATAAAAAAAAGGGTTCCGGTTGGTGAAGGAAATGCACATAAAGAATCCAGAGAATGGGATGGGTCATATTTTCCTATTTCTCCCAAGGCATAAACAGCGGTCTGACGGATCCTTGCATCATCTGAACGTGCAAGAGTATCTATTGTTGACAGTACCGGTTTACAAATCTTTTTTTCTTTATATAACCGCCCCAGGATTACATAACAATTTTTCCTTATATAGGTATCGGAATCAGAAGCGAATTTTTAATAGCATGAGTACTTGAGGCGAGAAGATCCTGCAGGATTTCCTTTTCCATATGTTTGTAAATTTCTGTTCTCCCAGAAGCAGTTAAATCATAGTAAGACATAGCTTTTCCTGGTATGTTATGTACTAAGCGGTACCGATGCCCTGAAAATATGCGCCTTTCCCCGGATTGTATAGTAATCAAGACTGGCGGGAATAAAAACAGATATTCCTTTTTTCAATCCCAGTGTTTCGCCGTCCGGGTACCCGGTGATAATGGAGTCTCCTTCAATGCACAGTACTATCTCAACACTTCTATTTTTTGCAGAAGTATAAAGAGTATCGCGCTCAAGGGTAATACCCGTAAGCAGGAACTCTTCTGCCGGTGTAACGTAGATCTTTTCATGGTTCCTGTTTTTTCCCGGGCGTATTATCTGAATATCACTTTCCGCAAAATTAATAATTTCAACCAGTTCCGGGATATCGATATGTTTTGGGGTAAGCCCTCCCCGCAGGACATTATCCGAGTTTGCCATTAGTTCAATTCCCGCGCCATGTATATATGAGTGGAACTGGCAGTCGGGGAGGAACATTGCTTCCCCGGGCTGAAGAACGATAAAGTTCAAAAGAAACATACAGATGATGCCGATATCCCCGGGATATTCCCGGTGAAGGGAAAGAATCCATTTATCCCGGGGATCATCGTTTCCCTGGGTTTCTGCAAAGTGCAGAATATCGCTTATTATCCGGTCTTTTTGTTGTACATCACAGGTCATAATGGATTTGAAAAAAAGTTTCAATCCCGATTCATTTCTGTTTTGTTTTAAATGTATTAAAAAGGGATCAAGTGATGTGCTTTTGATGCTTTCCAATAATTCGATTATCTTATCTATTGACATAAAACCATTCAATGCAGTAAATGGTGTTAATGCACATATAATTTCCGGTTTATGATTCTTATCTTTATATATCCGGTTCCGGGCATCCAGTGGAACACCCCGGGCATTCTCTTTTTGAAACCCGGATACTGCTCTTGATTTATCCGGATGTGCCTGGATAGAGAGGGGTCTATCCGCGGCAAGTACCTTGAAAAGAAATGGGAGTGCATTATTGAATTTCATGGCGGTTTCTTTCCCGAGTACTTTAACCGGGTTTTTATTGATGTATTCCAGTAAGGAAATACGTCTTGAATCTGATGTAATAAGAGAAGGGGCATTCGGATGAGCACCCATCCATAATTCGGCTTCCGGTCCGGGAGAAGGGGAAGCCCTGCCAAGCAACCGGGAAATATATTCCTTTGATCCCCAGTTGTATGTCTGAATGGTATTATGCAGCACAAGTATTTTTCTGTCCGGGAATTTCAATATTTTCATATAAACCACAGATTACATAGCGAAGGCTTAAGCCCACAACCCAAATCAAGAGAAGCAGGAAACGCTCTATGACCTGTAACTACATCAGATCCAGGAAGGATCCGGCCAACGCAAGTG
>JAFGQK010000293.1 GCA_016935735.1 Spirochaetales bacterium
AAATTGATATTTTTGGATGCTTTGCAAGCAGAATTTCGTTTTTTCTCAAATCAGGAAAATTTAAAATGCCACAGCGCAAAAAGCTTATATAAATAAAATTATTGACATATATGAGGAGTGTTGATATAATTTAATATATTTTCTTATGTATGTCACCTCTATGTTTAGACAAAGGCAAAGAGTTTTTTTGTCCGGGAGTATATCATATGAAGAAAAAGTATAAAAATATAAATAAAAAACTCGATAAAATGAAAAAGACTCATTTTCGTAAAAGTAAATTAAACCACTCACCTTCTCCCCCTGATTCCGATATGACCCTTCAGAAAATGGTGGGCAACCAGGAAGTGAAAAAAATGTTTGAACAGGAACTCATCCAGGCCAGGCTGTATTTGAACAATGCCATGGACAACTATGAACTGGAAGCAGATAAAATTGCAGACCAGGTGGTCTCTGTAAAAGAAAGTACAATAAAGAACATACAGAAGAAAAATACAGGAAAAAATATTAAGGCAGAACAAATAAAAGCAAAAAACACTACTTTCAAAAGCAGTGGACAACCGCTTCAGAAGCATATCCGTGATTATTATGAACCCCGTTTTGGTGTGGACCTGGGGAATGTAAACGTTCATTCAGATTCCAATGCAGACAGATTGGCTAAAGCGATTAATGCCCGGGCTTTTACCCTGGGGAATGATATATTTTTTGCAAAAGGCGAATATTCCCCGGAGACCGGGAAGGGAAAAAAACTCATAGCTCATGAGTTAACCCATGTGTTACAACAGGGAAAAGAGAGAAACAACACCATTATACAGCGGAAAGAAGACAATATCAGTATCTTTAATAAGCTTGGAAATGGGAATCCACTGGACAGACAGGTTCAACAACGAATGGATTCTGTTTTTCATACAGATTTTTCACATATCCGGATTCATACAAATAATGATGCCGGGCTATTCACTTCACATCTCCGTGCAAAGACATTTACCATAGGAGATCACATCGTTTTCAATAAAGAAGATTATAAACCCGGGACCATTGCCGGTGATGCCCTTCTTGCCCATGAGTTGGCTCATACAATACAACAAAAGGATGCGTTACAAAGCAGCAAGAGGGAATTTTCACCTAATACGATTCAACATGCGGTTGCAGAAAAAAGTGCAGATAACACTGCTTTTTCAGTCGTAAAGAAAATGTGGTATCGTTCTCAAACGCATCTGCAAAATGTAATCCCGGAAATTAAAACAGGATTAAGTCTGCGAGGCTGTTCAAGAAATGTGGATGTTCAAAGCCTGGTAACATCCCATATGCAGGCACACCCTCATCTTCAGTCACCGCGTTTTAAAAAAAACGACATATTGGAAGAAGTGTATACAGGAACCCGGAGTATTTCTTTAAACGAGAGTGGCATCCATGTCACCATTATACAACAGGCACTGGTTGATGCAGGGTTTTTATCTTCCACTGAAGTGACCGGCACATTCCATAACGTAACACAGACCGCTTTACGGAATTTCCTGAGATCGCAAAGAATACCCAATCAATATATCAGTAATACTGTTGATAACATCGCTATGATTCTCCTTGATGAGCATTTTCTGTACCTCACTCCCGAGTTTCTTGTTTCTTCCGGGATGAATCCGTCTATTGCACCTACACCTGGTATCGAATGGCCCACCGGCATGGCTCCGCCGGAGTTACTCCGCGGTACACGGAACCTTACCCGGGCAGAAATTGATGCAATAAATCTGGCAATCACTACCGAGCCGAGAACATCCACCGGGACAATACCGGTTTTCAATGAGACCATAGCAACACATCCGCAATCTTACGGAGAACGGGTAGAGGATGAACTGGGAAGTGAAATAAGCTGGTATTCAAGTTATGTTGCCAATTTACCGGACCGTACCAATCCTAACAATCTTATCGATACAGGGATTATAGATACGATTGCACGAAAAGCCAAGGAAGCAACGGATAATGTATTCGGAGACTACCGTGTCGGACCGCAGCTTGCCTATAATGTAAATATCTTTGATCAATATATCGCAAGGGAATCATTTATTAATACCTCACAGCGTCATGAGGATAATGCTGTTAATTTCCGTGTATTAAAAATATTGAATGATGATGAGGAAATGAAGGAAATTCACCGTCAACATGGTGCTGTTATTACAAGACCTCCGGAATGGACAATTATTGCCAATGTAACAGGCTTTCCCGTATCCCCGCCCTTAACAGAATCGTTAAACAATACGAATCCGCCTCATGTCACCACAGGACTCGTTGGCACCAACCGCAATGTATTCATTGAAATGCACAAGAATTGGCCTGCTTCAGCCGGGGGCGGAAGAATATATATTCAGCGGTATAAGGCATCCACAGATGAAAGAAACCGGGATTTAATGTACCAGATGTTTGGTACATTCATACATGAATATATTCATACTCTTGAACATTCAAACCATATCAGATACCGTGAGAGCCTGCAAACACTGCAAGGCGGGTTTGTTTTACGGGAAGGGATCGTGGATTATTTTTCCAGGATGGTTTGGGATAATATCAAATTCAATAGATCATTAAGGCGGGTTATAGAAGGGCCGTTCCATGATTCTTCCAATCCGACAGGACATACAATCAAGCCGCCGCCAAGATATGGGGTAAGAGTCGAGGCTGAACATATGGTTGGTATTGCCGGTATCAGAAATACATTGGCAGCTTTTTTCCTTGGACAGGTATATCTTATTGGTGGACCACCGCCATGAGCATAGATAAAAACAGGAATACCTGTTATTATATTATTTCCTTTTATATTCTTGCTGTAATAATATCATGTTTAAATCAAGAGGGTAATATGAAAGAAAGAAATCAAACCTGTGATAATATATTTAAACAGATTAAAGAGATCAATTTTCCCCAATGGCAGGGTATTCCCGGTGAGTGTGATTACAGCAATTTTGATGCTAATTTTACCAGGATATCTGATATTTTCGGAGCAAATATGCTGGGAAAATCAATTATTCAGACCCATTACCGGGTGTATAAAATCGATGGTTATTCTGGAAATTTATGCGCATGGTTCAGGGAGAATGAACTTATTCTTATAGAAGCAAAATCCCCGCAGTTTACCGATTTGAAAACTCAAAAAGATCTTATAGCTGCTTTCGGGAATCCGGTAGCGAAATTATCCTATTCCCAGGAATTTTTATTACAGCCCGAAGGAGAATGGATTTATCCGGGAAAAGGCATTTCCCTGTTCCTTGATGATACAAAGCAAAAAATAATGCAAATTAATTTATTTCATTCCTGTACCCTTGAACATTATATCCAGACAATCCGTAATTCTTACGAACGGTCTGAAGAGTTCCCTACAGAATAATATGATAGACACCTTTATTACCCCTGTACATGATTGTATTTCGAGGAGCTCCAATTATTGAGAGGATAAGCTTTCGAATTTTTTTTGCAGCGGAGGGAGATAATAAGAAAGATCTGTGTGAGAAAGTATAATTAATTTTATATTTTTCATTATGAGGAATTATTCCTTTAGATATAATAAGCCCCTTTGAAGTTTCTTTTAGCCAGATATCTTCTTTTGTGTAGAAACGTTCAAGTAAATATAAATCCGGAAAACTATCTATTATAGAGGCAATTTCCAGCATATGAGCCGGATGGGTAAGACTTGTTTGATTGTATGGTAAATGTATTTTAACAGTGACTATGAACAAGCAGAACAAGCAAAAAACGGAATAGATAACGATATGCAGGGAAAATGGCAGGATCCCGGCTGACTGAAGAACAACCAGTAATGAAACAAGTAGTATACATATCCATTGATTCAGTGATAAGAGGAATATATATTTTCTGATAACATCCCCCCTGATGAATTCCAGAAAAAATCTGGCAAGAGAATAACTGCATAAAAAATATGTGACACTGGTTCCCGGGGAATGGTAAGGTAAGATAAGGAAAATCCCGCTACCCCAGATAAAAAGAACGATACTAAATTCAATATATTGAACGGGAAATAATCTTTTATTGATATAACTCACCGGGATCCCCTGATTTCTATATACCGGCGAATATGAAATACCCCGGTAAAAAGGACGGCCATAGCAACATCCAGCTTTTAAACATCCGATTCTTCCTATTGCAATAAAAATCGCTATTCCGTATGAGAATGCATCCAAATAAGGGAAAACAGGGTATTTCACTATTCCTAAAAATAGAATGACAGTGATATAAGAGATGAATAGATGCATGAAGAAAACATATTCTTCTTTCCCTGTTACGATTTCGTATAAGAAACTGAATAGAAAAAAAATAGCAATACATATTCCAATAATTACAATACTTATTTCTATAGTTAATCTTAAATAGAAGCTTAACAGAATAAAACAAACCGAACCTGCAAGAAAGCTGGTAATACCACAAAACAGAAAAGACGGTATTTTCATCTTAAAAAAGGAAACGACAGGATTGGAAAAGAAATCAAAAAAAGTGTTTATTCTGCTACCGGCATTCATATGTTACACAATGGGAAACAGTGTAATCGTTACACCGGGAAAGATCAAGGCCTTTATACCCTTTCTATTTTTTTAAAATGATCAATTCATCACTTATATAATTGGGGAAAATAATATTACCATCCCGGTCTACTTCCAGCTTCCGGGGTTCAAGCATTAAATTTTTGATTTCTTTCGTAAGATTTACTTTCTTTACATTAAACCGTAACCATACCCTCTTATTTTCTTTAAAATTTTACGGGAAAAATTGTTTTTTTAGAAAAAAATGATATAGTTCAGACCAGGTGTATTATAAAAGTTTTTAGAAAATCGGCATCAGGTAACCATACAGGTAAAAGGGGTTGCAACCACAATAAAACCTGAACTACTCAAAAGATTAACTTGTAACTTTTAGAAACACTATAAATATTCATAAAGGAGAATTATGTGAAAAAATATTTATTTATAATAAGCATGTTATTAATGTTTATTACCGCTTTGCCTGTTCCGGCAATTATAAGGAATGTACCGGATGATTACGCCACCATCCAGGCAGGTATCGATGCTGCCGTGTCCGGCGATACGGTATATGTCAAAGCAGGGTATTACAATGAAAAGATTACACTAAAATCCTATGTGAAGGTAATCGGTGCAGGATATAAAAGTACCTGGATTTACGGCGGTGGAAGCGGGAGTACGGTTTTTGCCAATAATGCCATCAATGCCCTTTTAGAAGGATTCAGTATTTACGGCGCCGGCAGTGAATCTTCGGATGCCGGTATCAAAATCTATGACGGCTCGGTTATCGTGAGTAAAAACCGCATCTATTATAATACAAATGGAATGTATATATATGGTGAATCATACTCTATTATAAAAAATAACCTTATATACAGGAATGGGGATACCTCCAATGCCGTACTTAATTACGGGCTTATCTGCCTGCATTCAACCGTTAATATAACGAACAATCTCATATATGACAACTATGAAACGGCAGTTTATATAGGCTGGGAAGATTCGTCGGATACCACTTTTATCAATAATACTGTCGTGGACAATGGTGACAATGGTATCTGGTGCTATAAATCATCCCCGACAATAAAAAACAATATTTTTACCGGTAATTCAACCGGTATAAGCGCTTCCCACGATGGAAAGCCTTCTATTTCCTATAATGATGTATATGGCAATACATGGCGCGATTATGACGCCCAATCCGGTGGGGAAGCAGCTCCCGGCACCGGGGATATTTCGGAGAATGCCCTGTTTGCAAATCAATCGGGAAATGACTTTTTTCTCCTGGAGGGTTCACCATGCATCGATGCGGGCGATCCCAACCCGATCTATAATGATCCTACCGGTGACAGGAATGATATGGGCGCCTATGGAGGTGAATGCTCCATATTCTATGCGTTCGAGACAGGGTTAAGCACAGGATTCGTCTTTACCAGTATCGGACAGATACCGGTATCTGAAATAGACCAGACAGGAACCAGGGCAGGTCTTGTGAATGTCTCTGCTGCCGTTGCAGATGATCTTCATATTCCCCAGTATGTTGATAGTGCATTCGGTTCGTTCCTCTGGCTGAACGGTCAATTTGGTATTGAAGACGAAAGCGTACGGTACTACCAGATACTTGTGGCAAAATGGCCGAACTCATCCACCCCGCCTTCCGCAGACAGTTTCGTGCCTCTTGAAGATAATTTAACAAAGATACGGTATACTGTTCTTTCCTCGGGCCAGGTCATTCCCAAGCGGTATCATGTCGGGCCCCTTGGGTACGGGGGATTAAAAGGACTTTATTCAAGAACAAACGATGGGTACTATGCGCATCCCGATCTTAAACTTATCTGGGATACGGGAAATTTTGAAAACGGAAAATATGAGATTACCTGTAAGGGGTATAACAGCTCATATTCAGAAGTATCATTACCAGTTAACGACAATACCAGCATTACCCTTGTCGTCAACAACACACCAGTGGAAGCACAGATACACGAAGTGTATCATAATGGAACTTTAATACAGGAATGTGACATTATCGATATGGACCCGGTGGATAACCTGCTTTTCTTTGTCACGGCAAGGCATCCCCAGGGATTACTCAGATCCTATGATATAGAAGCATTGTATGGAAAGAATCACAGTGCAGGGTATATCATCTCGGCAACATACAGCCCCGGGAGATCTCCGGTCTGGTATGGTATCAGTAATACCGGACAGGACACCGGAGACATAAACTGGGAAGAATGCGCTTACCAGTTCCGTTTACGGGTAAGGGCCAGGATTACCAATGGATTCAACTATATTTATTCAAGGGAATTTAACGATCATTACTTTATACAGACCGATTAGTTTTTTTAAGGGGAAAGCGCCCCGGAAGGGATGCTTTCCCCTTTCTCTATGCTATGATAGAGAAGACCACCTTGTTTTAATGATTGGGGGGGCTGTCTAAAAAGCCTGCGTTTCACACCTGCCTGAAACAGTAAAAAATTTTTTTTTTCTTAAAAAAGCAATGCAGGAAGGAAC
>JAFGQK010000294.1 GCA_016935735.1 Spirochaetales bacterium
ATCGTCAACTCTTCCCCGGGAAATACGATGAAATTCAGATCGTAGTTTGTATCTGCAAACAGTTGAAATTCCTCACCGTCCTTGCCTGCTGATGATTGATTTATGACCTTGAAACCCGGATCATCCAATCCCGGGCTTGCTTTATAAGATTGTTCAACAGGAAAATTTTCATAAATAAAAAGACAATCGAACAATTGTCCCTGTAATGATGCGCATTTCTGTATATCAATTAAAGAAAGATACCCATGTTCCTGGTTATTCTTGAAATCCCGGTAAATCCTTTTTGATAATTCCTTGAACGTATCTTTTTCCCCGCAGGAAACTCTCAAGGGAATTGTATTGATGAATAGCCCGGCAATCCGTTCTACTCCATCAATCTCCGGTGGTCGACCGGAAATAACATTCCCAAAGACAACATCATCGGAACACAGATACTTCTGAAGCAGGATACCATATACTGCCTGTAATACATTATTGACTGTCATCCCGTTTTCTCTGGAAAACTCCTCAATCCGTCCGGTCAATTTCTTATCAATCTTGATCTTGATGGCTTTTCGATTTACCTCACCGCCTTCCATCGAACTGCCGGAAACAAGTAACCCACGGGACACCTCATAATTCTCTAAATAATCCCGCCAGTAATTCAGGTTGGTTTCTTTGTCCTGTTTTGCTATCCACCTGAGGTATGTACTGTATGTATACACAGATTCTGTATCCGATGGTTTCTGTTTTTTTGAATCAAGATAATATTCCATGAGTGATCCGAAAACGAGTCCGAACGACCACCCGTCAATAATAATATGATGCATCGTGATTAATAGGAAATATCTCGTTTCCGTCTTTTTCACCACAGAAATCCTTAATAAAATATCATGTTCAAAATCGAATCCTTTCATACGGTCATTATTGATAAACTCTTCTATGAATCGATCCTGTTCCTGATTATCCAGATGGGTGATGTCTTCATGGTTAAACTCCCCTTCCCGTTCCTTAAGTATGACGAGTCGTGGAACTTTCACCTCTTTATACACGATCGCGGAACGAAAAATGTCATATTTCTTTATTAATTTCATGTAGCTTTCTTTCAGAAAATCGATATTGAGTTCACCCTCGAGAATCATTTTCATTTGCAGCACATAAATATCATTTTTCTCATCCAATAGATGATGGAAGAGCATTCCTTCCTGCATCGGACTCAAGCCGAGAATGTTTTCGATATTTTTACTCATTCTTAATAACCTCCGGTATATAGTTGGCTTATATTATCTTTTAAAACATATTATCGATTGCATCCATATCATCGAAATCCAGATCTTTTGCATCGTAATCACTGGGAGTTGCCGTTGTTTCATTCTGGGTGCTGCAATGTGTTAAGATTTCCTTTAATGTTGACTCAAATAAAGTAATAAAAGTATCAATTCTCTCACCCGGGAATTTATCCGGATTATAATTAACTATAAAAAAGCATTTATTATCTGTGTTCTCACAAATTATCTCCAATGGAAATAGAACTTCTCCATCCGGTCCTCTATCGATAATGGAATTAATTGACACAACATCACTATTACCTTTCCCGAGATCCGGTGAATGAGCATCACTCATAATGAAGTTTATATCAGGTACCAGGGATAAAATCTTTTTGTCATCATCATAGAGATCAGTTAAATAGCGTAATATACCATATCCAATGCCATTTCCGGGAGTTTGCCGGAGAATTTCCTTATTTTCCCTGATGTGTGATTTTAAATCATCTTTGGATTCCATTAAAACCGGATAACTAATGGTAAACCAGCCGACAGTTCTTTTCAGATTCATAAAGCCCAATAAATTTTTCCGATCGGTATTTTCCAGGTTAATCAAGGCTTTATCAGATCCGAAAAAATCCTTTATTGCCAGACTCAATGAACAAAGAACCAATTCCTGCGGAACAGTAGTGTATGCTTCATGGGCTTTGCCGAATAAAAGGGTTCTGTTATTTTCATCCAGTTCAATTCTTTTTGTTTTCATATTACTTATTGTATATGTTTCGCTCCCCTTTTCTCCTGGTGCATCATTTGCCTTAAAACCGCAGATATTTTTCCAGTAATCCATTTCTTTCAATGCTTCAAATGAAGAGGCATACGCAGATAATGCATCTGCCCAGCTTTTAAAAGAATGTGTCTTCCGGGGAAAAACGATTTCCTCATTTTTTATTGCCTGATTATACCCGGTAATAAAATCCTCGATTAATATTTTTATCGAGGTATCATCAATAAGTATCTGATGAATAATAAACAGGAGGTAATCACCGATTTTCGTTTTAAATAATGCGAATTTGATTAAAGGTTCCTCATACAGACTGAACCGGGATTTAATTGCTGCCTTTTCCTTTTCAATTGCAGCGGTGATTTCAGAATACTGATCCGAATTTATAGTGAATGTGTCCAGTTGCAGTTCAACCTCACCGGGACTCTTGTTTTCCATGAGAATTTCTTCTTTATCCATTACAATCCTTAATGCATCATGAAACGTAATGATCTCATTAAGCACCTGCTTTAAACAAATTTCATTAAATCCGTTTTTTTCGTATAAAACAAAAGATTTATTCCAGACATGTTTATCGGCAAAATTATGACTTATAAACCATTTGTGAATGGGAGTAAAATCCACCATACCGCTCACAGGCGACTGATCGATTACCTCTTCTTCTTTGACAATATATTCAACGACACTCTCTATGGTTGGATTGTCAAACAATTGTCCTATTTCCAGTTTATATCCTGCGGACTTCGCCCTGGTGGACACCTGGATGGCCTTTATCGAATCTCCTCCAAGTTTAAAGAAATTGTCCTTTATTCCCACCTTTTCTATTCCAAGCACAATTCCCCATATTTCCGCCAGTTTCTTCTCGACCTCGTTCCGCGGCTCTACATAGGTAATTGTATCAACACCTTCATGTTCTTCCATAATTATCTCCTTAATTTTTTTAAGTTTTACTATATCAATATCATTTTCATCCTCTGATTTCCGGGGTATGGATTCTATCTCATAACATCCGACAGAGTAATTCACTTTACTTACTTCCTTTACATACTCTCTTACCACTGTTTTTATTTCTTTCTTCTTTGCCTCTGCATCCCTCTCTTTTTCCTTCCCCATCGTATAAAATACATCTATCACAGCCTG
>JAFGQK010000295.1 GCA_016935735.1 Spirochaetales bacterium
AACCATGGAAAAACATATAAATAGAAAGGGATGGCTGTCTAAAAAGCTTACGTCTCACTCTGACTTTTTGGACAGCCCCTTTACCCTCTCATCTCTTTATTGTGGAAAATCGAAATTCCTGGACAGAAATTTAAATCAAACTATCAAATGCTATAGAGGTCTGATACACAGGTCTGGTGAAAGTCAGAAATCTCTTAAAAAGTGGCTGGATAGCAGGAAAGTTTAAAATTGAAATTGGATGACGATAAATCCAATGAACTGTTACTCCGGGATCTCAAAGGGCGGTATTCAGAATCCAGGATAGAATAAAAATTCTGGATAACTTATTAATTGGATTGGAATAGCCTTTGTTATACAATGAATTCCGGGATTTCCTGGTAAAACATCCCTGTTATTTCTTTTTCTTTTTTTCCATAGCCTGTTTTATCAGGTCACCGAAAGATATTGTATCACTGGATTTATCACTGTATTTTTCAATAAGCTTCTTGTTTATAAAGCGTTGTTTTTTCGATTTCTCAAACCATTCCCCCCGGGATTCCCTTTCCGATTGACGAAAACCGCAGTTCCTGTCCTGGCAGACAAGCATTTTCCCTTTCCTGCCTTTAAAGTTCAGCATCTTTTTCCCGCAGACCGGACAAGGGGTGTCTGACATATTATCCGGTTTATAGGTAGCAGTGCTTTCCCGGACTTCCTTTACAAGATCAACGGTATTTTGCCGGATATCATTCAAAAAAAGGGATTTTTCCTCCAGACCCTGTTCAATCCTGGAAAGCCGGAGTTCCCACTCTGCGGTGAGTTTTGGTGATTTTAGCTGCCGGGGTACAAGCTTGACAAGTTTCATCCCCTTTGTGGTGGGAAAGATAATTTTTCCATGCCTTTCAATATAGTTATTATAGAAGAGTTTTTCTATTATATCCGCCCTGGTCGCCGGTGTTCCGATTCCACCGCCTTTTTTTATAGATTCCTTAAGGTTTTGTTCTTTAATAAATTTTCCTGCATTTTCCATGGCAGTAAGAAGTGTTGCCTCGGTATAGCGTGAAGGCGGCTGGGTTTTTAATTTATCCTGTTTTACGGACTGGACCTTGCGTACATCACCCTTCTTTACCCCTTTAATCTTCTGTTCAGGAAGGTCATCGGTTTCTCCGGCAGTATCCGTACCCGTATAGACCCGGGAGCTTATTACCTTGAAACCGGGATCAAGTATCTCCTTTCCCCTGGTGTAAAACCGTTCCTTTTCCACCTCGGTTATAACCTGTAAGTGCATATAAGTGCAGGGGGGATAGAGTACTTCGATAAACCGTTTCACCACCAGTTCATGGATATTCCTTTCATCACTGTCCAGTTTTTCAGGATGAGCCGTTTCTTCCGTTGGGATAATCGCATGGTGATCGCTTACTTTTGCATTATTGACAAAATGCTTCCCCGGGGACAGATTATTTGCCAGAAGCGGCTTTATGAATACTGCAAATGGTTGTATGCTGACCGCTTTCAATCTATCCTTAAGAGTGGGAACCATATCAGTTGTTATATGCCGCGAATCTGTCCTCGGGTAGGTGACAAGCTTATGACGTTCATAGAGTGATTGAAGAAGTGAGAGGGTTTTCTTTGCTGAATACCCAAACCTCCGGTTTGCATCCCGCTGGAGTTCTGTAAGATCATATGCAAGGGGGGGATACTCCTGCCGCTTTTCCGCTTTTGCTTCTACAATTGTACCGGATTTGCCCATTGTTTTGTGGACAATCAACTCTGCATCCTTTTCCGAGAATAACCGTGCGTTTCCCTGCCTGTCTTTCCAGAGTCCTTTATAATCCCCGAATGATGCAGTGACGATCCAGTAATCTTCCGGTACAAAGTTCTTTATTTCCTTTTCCCGCTTTGTTATCATAGCCAGGGTTGGTGTCTGGACCCTTCCGGCAGTAAACTGGGCGTCAAACTTGCAGGTAAGTGCCCGTGTAACATTAAGACCGATAAGCCAGTCTGCTTCTGCGCGGCAAACAGCCGCCTGGAAAAGATTATTGTAATCCTTCCCGGGTCGCAGATGCGCAAACCCGTCCTGTATAGCCCTGTCTGTTTGTGAAGATATCCAAAGCCGTTTCAAATCGTGCTTGTTCCCGGAAAGTTTCAATATCCACCGGGCAACCAGTTCTCCTTCCCTTCCGGCATCCGTCGCAATAATAATAGAGTTAACATCATTACGCTTTATGAGATGATTGATAATCCTGAATTGATGGGAGGTTTTTCTAATCACTTGTAATTTCATGTTTTCCGGGAGCATGGGAAGGTCATCCATGCGCCATTCACGGTATTTTTCATTATATTCATGAGGATCTGCCAGGGTAACAAGATGTCCCAGTGCCCAGGTGACAATCGAAGATTTCCCTTCAAAATAACCTTTCTGTCTAATGGGGCACCCGATAACACGTGCAATTTCCTTTGCCACCGAGGGTTTTTCTGCAAGTATAAGTGATTTCATAAGGTATAAAGAATAATGAACTTCACTCACTTTGTCAAGAATCCTTTTTTAATGGGTGGAAGTTTACAATCGGTTTTTTGGAACCACGGATTCCTCTGATTACACCGATTGATTAAATCTGTGTTACTATGGGCGAATTCCCACCCTTTTTTAATAGTACGGTTTCGTAAACCGGCTTTTTCCGCCATGTTAAGATGTATCATTCATAGCGTTGGCTACGCCCACAACCCAATTAACAAGCTGTCCAGGTTCTTTTAATTATACTGGTCTTATTAACCTGGCGGCCAACGCTTTGTTATTTTGCTTAAAATCTTGTTAAAATAACAAGATTTTAAGTCAAAATAACATATCGGTAAGAAGATTTTTATAGATATGGTAAAGTTCATGTGAAAGAATATTCATATCATAGTGGGTTTCGATGTGACGTCTGGCATTTTCTATGATATATGCCGTACTTTCATCCGGGGTATGAATAATTGTTTTTATTATTTCTGCCGCTTTTTGATAATCATTTTCCGGCACCAGAAATCCTGTTTGACCATGAATGACAAGTTCTGGAATTCCGGAATGACGGGCAGCGATTACGGGAACACCGACTGCCATGGCCTCTTTGATAGTATTCGGGATCCCTTCCTTATCACCATTTTTACCCGTACAGTTGAGTGAAAGAAAAAAATCAGCTTCAGCCAGCTTGCCTGGAATTTTACTATTTTCAAGAGAATCCGTGAATGTGACAATTGATTCTATACCTAAAAAGGCTGCAAGCCCCTTGAGTCTTTCTTTTTCCGGTCCTCTGCCAATAATTTCCAGGGTTGGCTTAAGTCCGTCAGAAAATAATTCCGCGGTGCATTGAATCGCCAGATGCAATCCTTTTTTTGGATACAATCGTCCAATACAAATAAGTTTTACCGGAGGATATTCAGGCGGTTTATTCTTCCGTTTTTTAAATTGTGAAATATTTATCGGTGACCTGTGCGTTATGATTTTGTTCGCCTGACACTCGTTTTTTATGAGTAGCCGGGCAAAATAATAACATATCGGGAGAAAAGCGGCACTTTCTTTGAATAGTATTTTATATGCTTTCCAGCCATGCTTTGTGACATAACCGGAAATATCATTTCCGCGGAATGCAGTTACAAAAGGTTTTTTAAGAAGATGCAGATAATGCAGGAACGCCAGATGTCTTCCGTATGTTGCAAATTCACAATGGAATATATCTATTTTACCTTCAATTATTTTCAATTCTTTATAGAAAATAAGAGCCTGAATGGAAATACCTGCCGGATAGAGGAAAGCCCCCAGGCAAAGGTTAATCAAACCGGGGAAAGGAATCTTACTTATTGTTGCGGCAATACGGCATATTTTTCGCCACGTGGATAAATTCTGCGGGAGATACATAATTCTTTCCCTGTCTATTTGCCGTGCATCGGGTATATCCCGGTTATTTGTTTCTTTTTTATCAGCCAGAATATAAAAATCCACATATTTTGAAATTGAAAGAATTTCATTTAAGATAAACGTTTCGGAAAGTTTTGGGAAAGTGTGGAGCAGGTAACAAATTCGTAATTGCATAGGATACTCTCCTGTATTCATTTCTATTGTTTGCTGTCCCCTTCCTTTACAAATGTACCCAGAAAAGATTTGATAAAAAATCTGATGTCTTTCATGATTCTGGTTTTACGGAATAAAAAGCCTAATAATAAGAAAACAGACACAAAAAAAACAAGAAACAACAGCAAAACCAGAATATTTGAAGCTATAAATTTACGCAATAAGAAAATAACAGGCGCACCTGTGGCATACGTAATACCCCCGAATAATAGCGCCGGCAGATGCGTAAAAAGAATATTGCGTAATGATAGATTACAGGCTTTAAAGCTTAAATATATTAATATGAAAAAAATAAGTATTATGGAAATTGTTACGCCAAGTGATATACCGGCCAGACCGTAGTCTTTCCCGATGAAACTAAAGACAATAATCAGTACCGCGTATACACCATTGATAATCGCCGATGTATACACCATGCCCAATGACCGTAATACGGAACCGGGAATTTTATAACCGACACGAAAATACATTCCTATCGAAAGAATAGAAAAAGGAGTTATCATTTTTTCCCACTGGCTTCCCAACAGAAGAAGAATAATTTCTCTGCTTGCTAGATGAAAAAATATGGAAACGACTACACCAATAAGGGCAGTAACGGTAACACCCCGCATATATATTTTTCCGAGTTTTTCTTTATCGTTTTGTATGCGTGAAAAGGCAGGGAAAATAACCTTATCCACGATTTGAGAGTATAATGTCGCGGGCAGTTTCATCATATTATATGCCCTTGTATATAAACCGAGAGCCTCTCCCCCGAGGAACCGTCCGGTAATAAGATAATCCCCGTTTAATGCAAAATAGTTGATACAATTTGACAGGGTAAAACCGCCACTGAAACGAAACAATGATTTCGCACTTGCTTTGTTGAATTTTCCACTGTGTTTCTGTTTTAATGCGCCTGATGAAAAGGCAATTGCGAGGATACATGTCTTGACAAGGGAACCGATTACAAGTGCCCAGAATCCGAGTCCCAGGAGTGCGCATATAATCGCTACAAGACCATCTCCAATTGCGTATGCGATCCATTCAATATTGGAAATGTACCTGAAATTCATTTCCCGTGATAAAAGCGAATATGCGATGACACGAAAACTCCCTATAATGAATAAAAAGGAGAGTACCTGTACTGCTTTTTGTACGTTTTTTATTTTGATAAATTGTTCAAATAAACCTGCTGAAAAAAAGATAATAAAGAAGAAAACGATTCCCATCCCTATGGATAAAAAATATGCAGTGGTAACATCATCCGCATTTACTTCTTTTTTCTGAATCAATGCCGGTCCTATGCCGATCTGGGCGAAAATATTCGATAGACTTATTATAAGCATGGCAGCCGAAACTATGCCATAATCTTCCGGTGTGAGAATTCTGGAAAGGACACTTATAACAACAATATGAATTACGGTCTGGAGCCCTGAAGAAATACCGGACCAGACAAGACCTTTTATTGTTTTTGATGCTAAATTGAACTTTGACATTTTACTAAACCTGAAATAAACCCCTATAATATCTGAATTTCTTTTTAATTACAATCTCCGATTATAGTTTTAAATAAGGCGGATTACAAGTTGAATCATGACGAATACGGCCGCAATGCATGAGAGAGGAGCTCCAGGGCAAACCGGCAGAATTCCTCCTGATTAAGTTCTAAATGTCCGGTGAATGTCTTCCCTGCTAAAGAGAGTTCATGGAAAAATCCGGTAAGAATAAAAGCTATTGCATACGCTGTTTTTTTCGAATCAATATCACTGCGCATACTGCCATCTTGTTTCCCCTGTTCAAAAATAGAAGCAAGTTCATGAAACATATTCTCATCGAAACTTAAGAATTTTTTATAAACAGGGCTATCCTCTTTTTTTACCTCACCTACATAATTCATTAAGCGGAAAGCCTCGGGAAAATCATTATAAAATTGAAAATAAGCCATAAAAGCAAGCTTTATTTTTTCAAAACCGTTTTTTCCTTTTTCAATGGCCCTGTTGCAGTAGTTGAACAGGGTCTGGAATCCCTTTAACGCAACTGCAAGATACAGATCTTCCTTACCGGTAAAATATTGATACAGGGTACGCTTGGTAAACTCAGCTGCGGCAGCTATTTGATCCATCGATACACTGGTAAATCCGTTTTTATAAAAAAGTTTTTCAGCCGCACAGACAATCTCTGCTTCCCGTACTTGTTTTTCCTTTTCCCTTCTGGATAGTTTTTTCATAAAAAAATTCTCCTGTCTCTTGATTTATTTGTATACTATTAGTATACTTACTATACCGATAGTAAATCATGTATACAAAAAGTATACATAATATTATAATTTATGTCAAGAAAGGGCATGGTGATATGGGAAAGACAGCTGTAACCCGGATTTTTATTATTATTTCCATAATTATGCTTTTTATTTCATCAGGAATAAGCCTTATGAATTTGAAAGAATTTCAAAGGATAAGCAGCGGGATGAATGTTCTGGATATGCGTCTTACCTACAGCCCCGGACAAGTATCCTCTCTGCTTGACCATATTGGTTATGAAGGCCGCAGGTTTTATTGTTTATTTCTTATTGAAGATTTTGTATTTATCATTTTCTTTGCCATAATCCAATCTCTGATAATTTCCAGGCTTATAAAAAAGAATTCAGTACATTCAAGATGGCATAACCTTATATTCCTGCCTTATGCCCGGGCTTTTTTTGATGTTTTTGAAAATGTGATGCTATTTATATTGCTGGTAAAGTACCCTTTGCAACTCAGGGCAATTGCATTTATGGCGAATGTGATGACAGTGTCAAAATGGATATCGCTTGCATTGATTATGATCGTGATCATGATCAATAGTGCGATTCTGATATACCGATCGATCATTTTATTTTTCAGGAGGAAAGAATATGGAAAAACAAATAAAGATTACCGGCTTAATCAGCAGTCCCAGAATTAACGGGAACACAGCCACTCTGGTATATGAAGCACTTAAAGGTGCAGAAGCGGAGGGTGCGAAAACTTCCAGGATTATCCTTGTAAATCACAAAATCGATTTTTGCAAAGGATGCCTGACCTGTATGGCACGCGGCGGATGTGTGATCTCCGATGATGTTATAACCCTTCAAAAGGAACTTGCCAGTGCGGACGGGATCATTCTTGGGTCTCCTAATTACGGTAACACCTATAACGCAATTATGAGACAATTTTTTGAACGCCTGGGGTTGTTTGAATTCCTGACATCTGTTACTTTCGGAGCCAAATATGTAGCCGGTATTTCTACATCAGGCGGCAGTTATGCACAAAGGGTGGCAAAAGAACTTGTCAATTTTGCTCAAAACGGTATTTTTAAACGGGCATATGTTTCCGGTTTCCTGGGAATCAACCTGAAGGGCAAATCTGCCAGCCAGTTTCCGGATGCCATGACACAGGCTGGTAATCTCGGGAAAAGAGTAACACAGGACATCCGTCTCGGGAAAAAATATCTGTTCCAGAATATACCAGGAAGGCTTTTAACAGCATTAATTGTAAAACCTTCTTTAAAGAAATTCATTAAAATGGGAAGTAAAACCATCATGCAAGCTGTGTATGAAAACCTCAGGCAGAGAGAACTAATGTAAAAGTTATATTACTCCTTTATCAATTTTTTTTCGAGCCGGGTAAATAATTTTCTGTACTCCTGTCCCAGGCTTTCTCCCATACAGTACATATGAAGGGTATTTTCCCCGTAAAACCTGGCAAGTTCCCTACAAACCCGGGCCGCTGCTTGTACAGTTTCTTTTTTTTGTGATAGAGAACCAGCGTATTGTAAAGCGAGTAAAAAACTGTTTTTAATAAAATCATAGTGTTCCTGAATATCCCCCATCTGGTCATAAATCTCGTCCGATCTTTCAGCATAAATTGGTGCACGATAGGCACCATAATTGAGTGCGGCTTTAAGCTGGTATTTCCATTTTTCCCCCGGTTTTTCTATAAGTTTAGATAGTTTTAAATAGACCTTTGCTGCTCTTAAATATTCCCCATGTTGAATAAATAGTTCCGCTTTTTTTTCATATTTTTCTTTCTGTTTACCAATCAATTCCGGTATCTGTGCAAGCATTTTTTCTTTTTCATCTTTTGAAAGTGAAAAAGAAGAGTCTGAACAGATACGCATGGTAAGCTCAATCCCCAGGTCATATTGTTTTCCCTGGATTGCCAGTCCGGTGAGTATCACCAGGTTTTCCTTTCTTTTTAGTGGGTCTGGTTCTTCTACGATCATTGTTGCAGCTCTCTTAATGATAGTGGTAAGATACCTGAAAAAAGAAGCGGCAATATAATACTCAATAGACAGCATTGCATATCTTAATTGCCTGGAACTGTCATTGAATTCCTCTACATATGATAGTTCATTGTAACACCCGGCAGCTTCTTTTAGATTACGGGCTTTAAGAAAGCATTCTATGGCTTTAAAAAAACAATCCTCCATAATCCCGTATTTTTTTTGTTCCCGGGCTGCATACCCAGCAGATTTATAGGTATTCGCTGCATCATCCCAATTCGCCGTCTTTTCAAAAAAATAAGCAGATTCGCGGAAATAGGTGATCCGTTTTTTTTGCCAGCTTTCGTTCCGGTCTTTATTTTTATTTGCTATCTCACCCAGGCGGTTAAAAATATATGCCACGGCAACAAGATTATTTACCATAAAAAAGCAATCCTTTATTTTTAAAAGGAGGGGTTCAAATGTTTTTTCATCCTCTTTTTTCAAAACATACTCTGCAAGTGTGGTGAAATACTCTTCCATTTTCGTATATACCCTGGCATAGTGCTCTGATGTTGCTGAATGACTATGTGCAAGCCGGGAGCAGGTCTGTGCAGCAGATGAGAAAGATAACCCTTCCCCCGGCCGGATAGAGAGAAGCAATACCCTGGTAAATGCATCTATTTTTTCTTCTGATACTGTTGTCTGTTCCCCGGCCTGTTTGAATAATTCTGCTGATTCCCGGAATGAACCCTTTTTAATCTTCTCCTGCGCTTTATTATAAAGTATTTCCCAATTTTTATCTCCGGCCATAAGGATTTCTTCCGTACTTATTATTATAATAGAAAGAATTAACCAATATCCAGAAAAAATTCCATTATCCTGGCCAATTTCAAAAATTCAATAATAGTTGCAGGTTTTTTGCAATTTGCTTTGGAGTCCTGTACTCAGAGTATCTAAAATATTTTATACGAAAAGGAAAAGATATTCTTCATGGTATCATCCGGGGGTGTGATACCGCTTTCATTTTCCACCCACCATATATATGAAAAGCTGTATCCGAATGTAAGGATTGCATTAATGTCAGGGATTTTCCATGCAGCTTGAATGGATATAATGTTGTTCCAGTCATAAAGACCATCTTTTAAAAATACCTTATCCGGGTACTCATCCAGTCGCTCATAATAAAGATATTCATCATTATCACCGTAGATTGCTATATCCCCTGCAATTTCCCTGTTATTTGTTCCGTGACGTATAAGCTGGTATTGGAGGGAAATATCAAGATACGGGAGAATCCGTGACTCGATTTTAACAAGGAATTCATCCGAGTTGGGCGGGAGATGATAGCCGATATTTTCTCCATCATGTGTATAGCTTAGATCAACAGGTACGCTCGAGGAATAATAATGTTCTTCCGGGTAATGGGTATAGACAAATGGTTCAATTTTCGTATATTGAAAGGTGAAAAGAGAAAAAGAAAAAAAGGGAACCGGTACCTTTGTACCTGCCTGTAAAGCAATCATATTTCTCGGACTGGTAAAAAAGTGTTCCAGGTTTGTCAATTCCATTTCATCGGCAAAAAAGGAAAAATAAAACATGGCATAGCGGGGCAGGTGAAAAATGAGGTTTACCGACTGGTTCACATTATCGAAATCGCCATGAAGATTCTGATGGATGATAGGATAAAGAAGGGGATTAAGATATCCGATTTCAAAGCGTTTTCCCCACAAAGCAGAAGCAGCAACAGAAAGGGTAAGCCATTCAAAAGGAAAAAATTCAAGCATCTGGAGGGTAAACATCTTTTCATAGGAGGAAGCTGATGGAATCTCTTTGAGCTGGATTTCCTTATGCCAGTCTGAAAGTGAACCGAATGTGTATGATAATTTCATAAATGGTGTGATTTTTGCATAAAGATCGATTCCTTCATATGGCCGGGCACTCTTTGAAAGATAAAGAGTGCCTTCCGAAGAACCCCAGTCACGCCGCAACCGCGCCCACCGGAGAAGGAGGTTGTTATCAAAAAACTCAGTACAAATCTCATCTTCTATCCTGAATGAAAAATATGGAAAGGGTTCAATACCTTCAAGACTGTAGCGGGGATCCCCAAAACCGAGATGAAATCCGTCCCATTCTTTTGTAAACGAATAGGGAACATATGATCCCGGATTCACCCTGTCATAGGTAAATCCGAAGCTCCCATAATAGGAAAGAAACGAGTCAATATTACCTTTTAAATAAAAGCAAAGGGCATTATGCATGTGCCAGGATTCAAGATCATTGCAATTCAGTTGAGTATTTCCTGTTGCCTTAATCCCAAATATCGCATCCCCCAGAAGCCCGCGAAAAGGAATATTTCCTTTACTTATTCCTTTTGGAGTTTCCTTAAATTCCTCTATCATTTGATTTACGATAATCTGCTCTGTTGAATCGAGTTGTTCCCTGTTTTCATATATCTGATTTAACAAGGTAACTACCATACTGCGTGAATATGGCTTTGCCCGGGAAAGATTTTTTACAGCACCTTTTATTTCTGCGATTTCGAGGATTCTGTATACAGGATGATGAATGTCCACAGCAAGATGTGGTTGACTTATGAGGGGGGAAACAGTGATAGAAAGGAGAAAAAGAAAAAATACTTTATTCATGAGTTCTCTCCCGGTATAAGAATAGAATCTTTTTTTATACAAAACAAGTAAAATAGCAAAAAACGCCGATTAATAGAGTGAAAAATTTGAAAAATATATATAAGCGAGTTATATTTATATATAGAAGCAGAATGTTTGTGCTGTCATGAAGCAGGAATGATACTTCCTTTTGAATCAAGTAAAGAGGAATAATCAGAAAGGTCCGTTACAAGCAGCCAACATTCGGAGCTTTTTTACCTGGATGAGGTATTATTTTGTGTACAAAGGCAGGTAAAAGAGTGCAGAAATTACCGGATGAATAAGAATTCTTACAAATTTATTATTTTGTTCTTCTTCCACTTTGTTTTTATCATCATAACCTATCTGGGTGTTATACAGTTAATTTTTGCAGGGAATAAAAATCACTTTGTAATGCTTCTTTTTCACTCTCTTTTTTGTATTCTCTACTATTTTTTCCTGTGGAAAGACCTTTATTCACACGATTATCATTCTTTTCTTCACCCCCGGGCAATACAGATCATCATAAGAAATCTCGGAATATCTATTTTCATTGTATATTTTATTATTCTTACATCATTCAGTATTTATCTGGTCATTTCCCCCTATCCGGAACAAAATATTCCTCTCCTCTATATATCCATCCTTCTTGTTATTGACATTGGTCTTTTCATTTTTCTTCATATTCTTCAGTATTTATGGATCCTGCTTTTAATCAAACAGGGGTTTTTAAAGAAAAACATCATAATAGTGGGGAAACCGGATAAAAGACTCCCATTTTCAGATTTTATTTCAGAGATGGAAAGGACAAAAACCATTGTCGGCAGAATTACCATACAGGGAAAAACATGGCTTTTCAAAAATCAGCGGAATGTAATTTTGAGGAATTCATTTAAAAAACTCAGAGGGTTCATATCATCACACATAACAGGTGAAATGATTATTTTTATGGGAAAGGATGTCTGCGGGGATAACTTATATGAGATAGTCGCTTATTGCAGGAAGAATAGCATTAACTACTCAATTATTCCTGATATAGATAAACTCCCTGAAAGAGGATTCTGGAAAAAGAATTTTTTCTTTATTCCCCTTATTGAACGCTGGGAGAGTTTACGGGATTCCCTTACCCTTATTACATGTAAACGCATATTTGATCTGATTTTCGTTTTATTGGCTGCGATTGCACTTTTGCCGGTTTGTCTCATTATTGCATGTGCAATTAAACTCGATGATGGCGGACCTGTATTTTATATCAGCAGGAGGGTGGGGAAAAACGAAAAAATTATCCGGTTTATTAAATTTCGTTCCATGGTCATGAATGCAGAAGCAAAGAAAAAAGACATCCTTCACCTGAATCAACGCCCAGACGGACCCCTTTTTAAATTACAGAATGATCCGAGGGTAACACGGGTAGGGAGAATTTTAAGGAGATTCAGTCTGGATGAAATTCCGCAGTTTATTAATGTACTGAAAGGAGAATTATCCCTGATTGGTCCCAGACCTCATCTTGTTACTGAAGTAACGGGGTATTCAAAAAGGGATCGATTACGGCTTGATTGTTTTCCTGGAATAATTGGCCTCCCGCAGATGTATGGGGATGATTTTACCGGTTTCCGTGAAATTGTAAAACTTGACCTTTTCTATAGAAAGAACTGGTCTCTTCCTCTGGATATGAAGATACTCGTTATGGGTTTTAAATTTATCATTTTTCCTTTTCTTTCAAAATAATTAATTTGTATATTTACATTGTACATTTTCCATGTATATATAGGTAAGTATCTATACAAAGAATAATATTTTATACAGGTTGTTTACGAAAATGGATACAGCAAAACAAAATACAAAAAAGAGTGATGAACTGGATATCCTTCACTACCTTGGAATTTTTTTCCGGTATAAATTCCTTATTCTTTTTATTACAGGGGGTATCTCCATTCTTGGAATGCTGTTCCTTTTTATTACAAAAATACTGCCGCCCCAGATAAGTATTCTCCCGGATGTATATACCCCGACTGCAATGATCTTGGTAAATGAAAGAACAATGGGTGATATATACAATTCCCTGCTTTCTGCGACATCCCTTGTAAGCAGCAGGGGTATTGGGTCAGGAATTCCTGAACGGTTCAGTTATGGGGCTCTTGCAGTGAAGCTGCTTCGCAGCAACCAGATTCTCGATAAAATTGCAGAGGAGTTTCAATTACAAAAACGGTATAAGTTAAAGCATTATGTGAAAAGCCAGTCACGAAACATATTAAAAACATACCTGAGCGCCAGTTATGATGATGAAACAATGACCGTAACAATCACTTATAAAGATCATGATCCGTATTTTGCCAGCAATATTGTAAACAGGGTAATCGAATTACTTGACCAGAGGTTTATTTCCATCGGTGGACATACGAATATTCTCAGGAAGGATCTTCTTGAGAATAAGATTGCAGAAGTCGCGGCCAAGATACAATTCCTGGAATATAAAGTCCAGGAATTCCAGAAAAAATATGGGGTGCTCGATGTTCAGAGTCTTGCAGTGGAGCATGTCACCATGATGGCCAGGTTCCGTTCCCAGCTTATCATAAAAGAGATGGAGATTAACACTTATTCTGAATTTTCCCGCATAGAGGACACCGTACTCAGACGTCTAAAAACAGAGCGGGACAATTTATTGAAACTTATCGAGGAGTTCGAATCCGGGTTTTCCGAATACCAGGGTGTTTTCCCTGCCCAGCAGGAGTTGCCGGAAATCGCACTTGAGTTTTCACATATGCAAAGGGATCTTTTGTTGCAGGAAAAGATACATAGTACATTGATACAGCAATATGAGATAGTGAATCTTTCCCTGGAGGGTGAGGAACCGCTTTTTCAAATCCTTGAACGTGCGGATGTCCCTGATTTAAAAACCGGGCCCCGGCGGTCGATTCTTGCAATTGTAATTACCTTTGCCGGATTTATCGTAAGCATGGCAAGTGTATTGATTATTAACTCGATTAAATCCATAAAAAGTGATCCTGGGCAGTTAAAACGCCTGAAAGGTCTTGATTGAAAAAAGAAAAATCATGCTTATCTTAAGATGGGAGATATTTCCTGAGGAGCAATAATACCCCTTCATACATGATAATGATTCTTTTTCTGTCATTCACTTCTTCCCATTCCCCTTCCAGTGCATGAGTATAAAGAGAATGCCAGTTCATTATATCTGTCATATCCTGCCTGGTTAATAATTGCGCCTTTTTTAAAACCTGTGCATAACCGGGTATATTCTCTTTTTTCGGGTCGCATTGCAGGCCTCGTTCTCCAAGCAGGTCTTTCAGGAATTCCTCGAGTACTGAACCGATCAGGATAACCGCACATGCAGGATGATTCTTTTCCTCTTTTAACAGGGTTTTTGCCCTGTCAAGGAAATCAAGTATTATTTCTGTTTTTATTTTTTGCTCTAATGTAGAGATTTGAAACAGGCCGCTTTCCACATATTCAATAAATGCTTCTACCTGATCATATACTGCTTTTATTTTTTCACTTTCATACATTTCCCTGTCTTGAAGCTTGTCAAGCATTTCAAAAAAGGTACTCTTTTCCCCTGCATGGACACGGAGGAATTCCCTTGCTTTCAGATAAAGCTTGATTCCTGTATCATTATGATAACGGTTTATTAATTTTTTTGCCCGGTCAACCAGGATTGCCATATCCATCTCTATATTCCTTTTCCTTACAAAAAGGCATTTTCTTTCTAATTAATAACCTGCTTTTTATTACCCTGTTCAGATAAATTTTTCTTCCTCGGGAAGAAACTGGTCCGCAAGATGTTCCAGGGCAAAGCCTTCGTTTTCTATCCGTGAATTAAAATAAATAAGGACAATGATACATGACTGAAACGGGGAAGTGACTGCTGAAAAGAAAAAGGAAATGAATGCCCCTATCCATACACCCCCCAGGCCAATACTTTTTATAAGTATTTCCATAATATAATTCGACAACTGATTCAGAATACCTATAATAATTCCTACAATGAGTAACATCAGGAAGATTTTAAATTTTTTGCCTTTTGTCAACGCCCAGCTTCTTTTCATTGATTCAATAATGCCTTTTTTTTCGATAACCAGTACCTGTGTGGAGAGTATCAGGCCAAAGCTTATGATGATTCCGGGTATCACTAATGCGATAGTTCCCAGTATAACACACAACCCGACAAGAAGGGATAATCCGATTAATGGCAGGAGAGATGATTTTATTTTATTAAAAAAATCCCCGGTATTTATTTCTTTACCCAGGTATTTGTGAGCAATAAAATTGACAATAAGCCCGGTTTCTATTGCAGATAATACAAATGACACAATAACCATTAACATTGAACTTACTATTAAAGGCACATAATTTTCCGAAAATTGAGCATCAATCGCCTGATTTGTCATATTTCCAGTAAAAAAAATGAATGGTATGCGAATAACCATACATATCAGAAAAAGAGTAATGAAATTATCAATATACATATTAAACGCCCTGTCCAGGGTTTCTCCGAAAGAGAGGGCTTTTAGTTCATACTTCATAACATTCTCCTTAAAAGATAATATAGAGAATTATATAAACATATTGTCTATTTTTGCAAGCATTTTAATTGACAATATAGTCTATTCATGCCCTGTTTATCGTGTCAGATTCCACTGGTCCCGGCCAAATTTCTCTGCTGCCACCATTTCTGCCTGATTAAGTTCTTCCTGCGTAAGAACCATTCGTATCATCTCTGCATCCATGGATTCTTTAAAACCCGCAATAAAAGCGTTTTTTATCAATTCCGGTACACACCTTACAGGAAGTATTTCTTCCAGACACGTTCCATGATACGGTATCCGGCTGTCTGCCTGATAAAAATACTTTTTTACCATATTTATGTTCACGGTAAAAGGTATTGAAATCTGATAAAGTACTCTGTCCCTGTACACCCTTCCTGCTATCCCGGCAATCTTTTTCATTCCGGCAACCACTTCATACGGCGAATGAATGGAAAAACAGTATGGTGATGAATGGCGCCTTTCACCCGGTGGCACCTGCAGTGCATTGATCCCGAGTAAATGTAATCCGTGTATAATTCCCCCGGCAACAGGTTTTATGGATTCCTTTATCGAACCTGGTGTCCGGTTTTTATCCAGGATCAGGGAAACCGTAAAATCCTTACCATGCAGGACTGCTTTCCCCCCTGTCTCCCTGCGTATAACAGGGATACCATCCTCTATCGCTGCTTTAGTATTCACTTCCCGGTGACGCTGGAATCTTCCCAGGGTAATTGCCGTCCCTGACCACTGGTAAAACCGGAGTACCGGTTCCGTTTTTTCTAAAAGCACATCGTCTATTGCCATGTTCAACGCAGCAGAACGGATTCCCGTGTCATACAGAAGCAGGGTCATTCCGTCACCTCTACCTGGCAGTAACTGCTTCTTACAAGGGGACCCGCGCAGACCTGCCGGAATCCCATGCTTTGTGCCTTTACTTTCAAACTATTAAACTCCTGCGGTGTATAATACTTCCTTACTGCCGGGGCTTCTTTACCGGGCGGCAGATACTGTCCGATAGTAATAACATCAACATGTGCATGTTTTAAATCTTTAAGCGTTGCCTTTATCTGATTTATTGTTTCACCCAGCCCGATCATGATCCCGGATTTTGTAATGGCATTCATTTCTTTGGCCTGTGCCAGGAGTTCCAGGGAAAGAGAGTACCGGCCCCCGGGCCGGAGTCGCGGGTAGAATTCCTTTACCACTTCGATATTATGTGCAAAGACAAAGGGTTTTGCAGAGAGCACTGTTTTAAGAAGAGACATGTCCCCTGAAAAATCAGGGGTAAGCACCTCAATTCTGCAACCGGGTCTTTCTTTTTTAACTTCCGCAATAACAGCAGCAAACTGACCGGCCCCCTTATCTGCAAGATCATCCCTGGTAACGGAAGTGATGACCAGGTAGTCCAGTTTCATATCCCTTACAAATCCGGCAATCCGTACCGGTTCGTTTTTATCCACTATATCCGGTGTTCCTTTTGTTACCCCACAGTAAAGACAATTCCTGGTACATACTTTTCCGAGGATAAGAAACGTTACCCTTTTTAGAGAAAAGCACCTGATCCTGTTCGGGCATCCTGCTTCCTCACATACAGTGTGAAGGCCGGATCTTTTAATCCCGGTTTTTATTGAATAAAATATTTTATCATGAGGAAGAGTTATTTTAAACCATTCAGGGTGGTGTATTCTCATGAACCGGATGATTTCCCTTATCCGGATATAAAATCCGTATATTGTTCTACTGTCAGAAAGGAATGAAGTTCATCTTTATTGGTAATTATCAATGTTGCAATCCATCCGTCCTGATACGGTGAACTGTTCATCAGGGAAGGCTTTTCTTTCAATTTTTCATTGATGTGCGAAACCTTCCCATTTACCGGGCAAAGGACATCAAACACAGATTTCAGGCTTTCTATTGTAGCAAGGATATCATCCCTTGCAATCACAGATCCGGGTTCGGGAAGTTCGATGACATTGATTTCATCCAGCAATTCCTGTGCATGATCCGTTATGCCGCAGGTTATCATATCACCCTCTGCCCTTAACCAGAGGTGTTCTTTTGTATAGAGTAAATCGCCTGGTATTTCCATATATCTTATATCTCCTTTCTATCTGGTAACTATCATATAAAAAGCAAGGGCGATGAACAGGGCAGCAAGGAGTAGCTTTACTGTCCCCATATGTTTCTGAAACACCTTTGTGAGCTTTTTTGAACTGATTCCTGAATACGTTACTGCGAAAACCGCAACAAGTGGAAGAATGAAGCCGAGGTTATAAACAAGAAGCAGGATATATCCAAAGGCTTTCTGCTGAATCTTTAATACATACACGGTAATAAAAGGGAAATAAACCTGGCCGGTACAGGCCAGTTCAAAGAGTGATACAAGGAATCCGAGGGAAATGGAACTTACGACAATTGCAGCGGACCGCACCCTGGTTTTGATTGTTTTCTGGATTTTTTTCTTAAATGTATCGGGCAACTGGAGGACCATCTCATTTGATCTTCCTGCCCGTATAAGGTAATAGTCCCATAAACTGAGACCCGCGAAAACGGCCAGCACCCCGACCAGTACCCAGTGAATAATTAAGGCAACAATAGGAAAGGAACTCGCTGCACGGATAGCGCTGAAAGCACCCAGCCCGACCATGTAATAGGTGGCAAATACGGAAAAGGTAAAGAAAACGCCGATAATGAGGATTTCCTTTTTCCTCCTGCCTGCCAGTGCTAATGCAGCAAGGAGAGAGATAAGGGTGGCAAAAGCACAGGGGTTTATCCCGTCAAGAAGTCCTGCCCCGATTGCCGGTAGGATAGCCATCTTTTCAGATACATTAAAAGTTCCCGTATTATCCGTTACTTTTTCCTGTCCCTGTCCTTTATCCTTAAGATACCCAAGAATCTCACCCTCTAATTTCTTATCGATTTCATCACTCCCCTGGAGTGCTTTATTCCCTATGAAAAGTACGGGAATAGCACGCTCCTTTTCCCCGAGACTTTCCAGCCTGGGTATATATTCCATATACATATCAGGGTTATTGATATCCTTTTTATTCAGAATGATGGATATATTCAGTTCCTTTTCCAGTCCGGGAACAGTGGAATTGATGAATTCTTGACAGACTGCACAATTCGGAGAATAATAATAATCCATTTCGACAACGGACATATCCTTTTTCATGTCCGGTCCGGAATCCTTTTGTTCTGTTGTGTTCCCCTGTTCTCTGATAACCGTTCCCGTAATAGAATAGAATAGCCTCTCGAATCCTTCCAGATCGGCTTTAATCATAAAGTTTCTTTCTATTTCCCCTGGTTCATTGATGGAATTGAATATAAATAGAACAGAAGCACTTGCCCCGGATGCAAGGGTTATTTCCCCGGGTCTTGAGGTAACACATTCGCATGTCGGTATGATTTGTATATTCACCGTGGTGGAAGCATTATTGATAAAGGTAACTTCTTTTTCAAGAATCTCTCCCTCCTGGATTTGCCCGAATTCCCATTTACCGGGAATGATATCAATTTGCCCATAGATAAAAAAACAGGTGATAAAAAACATCAGAATCAATAATTGACGCTTCACGCTTTTATTATCCTCCTTTTCTCTTCTTTTTTTTGTTCATTCACAGCACAGGCAGTTCAGGTGTCCCTGCTCCCCTATGAGAAAGATGATTAAATATATATAATATACATGGAGGAATCAAGTGGTGAAAGGAACCTGGAATGATCATAATTTTATTATCACAAATAATTCTTAATTCATTTCATTTGTCATTCCGTAACCGGAAATTCCTGTCCAGGGGTTGCATGGAAAGCTTAATTTGACTATATTTTCGGTAGTCGATGAAAAAGAAAAATGCTTTTTTTTCAAGTCTGCTCCTTATCATTACTTTCCTTTTTTCCCTGGAAAGCTGTTATCTATTACAGCAGGGGTGTACGCTTATCTCGACTCAATCAAAGGCGAAGAAAATCGACCGGCTTTTAGAGGATAAAACCCTTGATCCTGAACTCCGGGAACTTTTCCTGCTGGTAAAAAGAATAAAGGAATATGCAGTCGAAGAACTGGGGCTTAAAAACGATAAAAATTACACCACCTATATCGAGATTGACAAAGATTATATTGCAGATGTTGTGTCTGCATGTAAAAAGGAAGCATTTAAGCCATACACCTGGTGGTATCCCTTTTTCGGATCTTTTCCTTATAAAGGATTTTTCAAGCGGGAGGATGCCCTGGAGGAAGCAGATGCACTTCGGAAAAAAAATCTTGATGTACTTGTCCGCCAGGTAGATGCTTTCAGTACACTCGGTTACTTTACCGATCCCCTTTACAGCTTTATGACAGAGTACTCTGCATATTCCCTTGCCTCCATTATCATCCATGAACAGACTCATGCCACGATCTGGGTGATCGACCAGGTGCAGTTTAATGAGGAACTGGCCACATTTGTCGGACAGGAGGGTGCACTTTTGTTTTTAAAAGATGCATATGGTGAACATTCAGAAGAATATTCGGGAGCGATCGCTAAAATTGACGATAATAAACGATTCATATCCCACATGAAAACATTGTACAGGGATCTTAATGCCCTTTATACCATGGATATCGATCCGGACATAAAACGAAAGATAAGAGGCTATATTATTCATGCATTTAAGGAACGGTTCCGTTCGATCTATTACAGGGAATTTCATAATAAAAATTATAAAAACATTGCTTCTTTTTCTATGAATAATGCATATATTATGCTTTTTATTACCTATACAGAGGATCTATCTTTTTTTTATCATTTTCTTGACATGAATGATGGGGATTTAAAGGAAACCATTGCACTCTTTAAGGAAAATCTCGAACAGATAAAAGCTGAAAAAGGAAATCCGAAAGAGTATTTAAAGAAAAAATATCCCGGTCTATGACAGGAATTTCATGTATCAATAAATTGTACCTTCAATTGTTCGCGTACAGGTACCCTGTGATAGGTAACATCAGGATATCCCATGATTATAACCCCGAATACACTATGCTTTGCCGGAATTCCCAGCCGTTTCTTCAATTTCTTTTTAAGGTAAAAAGCTTCCTGGGCATATCCGTCCCAGCATGTTCCGATACCCCTGGACTGGGCCGCGAGCATCCCGTAAGTAAGTGCAATCCCTGCATCATTCCCGGACATATGAGCATAACGGGGCGAATGGAGAATGATAATGCAGGGCGCATGAAAAAGGATATTATCGATTCCCTGTTCATGATCTGCGATTACTTCCTGTAAACGCAACTTCATCCCGGGATTTGTCAAAGATTTCCGGAAAGTTTCCGGCAACATCCAGGCAATAAGCCATTTCAGGTTGATGAGAACTTTCACTTTTTTTATTATAGTGATGATTTCACTTTCCAGGAATTTCCTCGTTTCCGGGTTTGTCACCACGACATATTCCCACCGTCTGGCATTTGTTGCACTGGGAGCATACTGCATCGCGGCAAGAACCGCCTGAATTTCTTCCACAGGAAGCGGGGTGGGTTTAAATCTCCGGATCGATCTTTTCCCCTGGAGGAATGAAAGCATGTTCTGATACGGAATAATTCTGGAAATATCCTCAATATGGGGAAATGTCAAGGATTCTCCTGCCGGTTCAAAACAGATCGCATTATGGGGGCAGATACTTATACAGTGCCCGCATCCGATACAATTACCGTATGTATCGGAGAACACAATTCTTTTGCCCTTGCTTTGCTTACGTTCTTCCGAAAAAAGTCCGGGGGGACATTCTTTCACACATTCCATACAGACAGTGCATTTTTTATCATCAATTCCTTTAATTTTCATAACTTCTTTCCCTTATAGTTTTGAAACATGTGACCGTGGCCTGGAATAATATAATTTGCCTTTTCTATGATTGTCTTCATAGCCTTTATACAGATTTCCCTCACCTGCCTCAATACCTAAAGAGCCTGTTTTTACTATTTTTATATCTTCTATTCTGTTCATCCTGTTTCAGAAAAGAAGCGGCTGCCCATACTGCTCACTTTCTTTTTTTATAACTGTATCAGTTTGTTTTACAAACAGCTGTTCCGGGATTTCCCCGGTAAAACGGCTGGGGCCGGTTTCTTTCCATTTACCGAAAAATCTGCGTTTTAATGACGAAGAAATAATAACACGGTCTTTTGCCCTTGTAATAGCCACATAGAAAAGCCTTCTTTCTTCTTCGATATCAGTATTTTTACTTAACAGGGGGGTGATTCCTTCTTCTGCACCGGCAATAAACACCACGGGAAACTCACATCCCTTTGCAGCATGGAAGGTAAGTAAATGGACTTTATCCGTATTCAGGAGACTTTCACTTTCATTCGGATTCAAGAAAGACATCTTCAAATACCCGGACAGATCGGATCCGAACCTTTGTGCAGCATCACAGAGTGCTTCCTTTTTCAAGGAAATCTCATCATACTCGTTTTCACCCGGGATATACCGTTCAAAGAGTTTCTTGAGTACACCTTTTACCCCCTCCTGTTCCAGCGTTACCGGCAATAACTGCAAAAGCGAGAAAACTTCCAGGGCATCTTCGTACTGTTTACCTGTAATCTTTCTATTGTTTAAAAACTCCTGTAAAACAGGGAAAGGCTCATCGAGATGATCATGCAAAAGGGGAAGAATCCGGGAAAGCTCACCCGGTGAAAAAGAATCATAAAGATGGGTAAGGATATCGTGGAGTGCAACTATATCCTGCACATGGGCAAGGAGGGAAAGGAAACCGGAAACGGATGAGAAGGGCGGTTCTTCCATAAGGGGAGCTGCATGATGAATGCTTAAAGGAATTCCTGCACCTGAAAGAAAAGGAATCAGGTCATTAAAAAGGGCCCTGGTTCTTGCCAGAATTGCTATATCTGAAAATGAATAAAGGTTCTCTCCCGGTTCGTAAGACAAATCCGATGCGGTAAAACTCATTCCGCCAACAAGTTGTTCGATTTTAGATGCAATATACTTGCCTTCTTTTACAGGATCTGCAGCGGGAAAATAACTGATTTTTTCGCCATTTCCTCTATAGGAGGTAAGAGAAATCATTTTCTTTACCTTATTGTGGGCAATCACTGCTTCACCCGCTTTAAGTATCTGCTCTGTTGAACGGTAATTTGTTTCAAGGGTAATTTCTACCGGTGTGTAATCTGTTCTAAACTTGTAAAAAAGGGAAATATCTGAACCCCGGAATCCGTAGATCGCCTGGTCCGGATCGCCGATAGCAAGAAGGCACCGGTCATCATCTGTCTTTTCAGAGGGAAAAGGAAAAAGATTGGTAATAAGGGTATACTGGGCCTGGTTTATATCCTGGAGTTCATCGATGGCGATGTATCTGTACCGGTTTCTGAGTTTTGATAAGGTTTCCGATTCCTTTTTTAAAAGCTGGTTCATACCTGCAACAAGGGCCGAAAGGTCCACCCCCCCGATTCTTTTTAATGCATTAAGATATTTTTGCCCGTGAGCATGATATTTTTCCGGTATCACATTGCCCGTCTGTTCAAGACTCTGCTTGAGGTTTTTCACCAGCCCTTTCATTTCTTTATCCGTCATTTCAGGAAAAAGAAACCGCAGGTACCGGGAGCGTTTTTTTTCATCAAACACCGATGTGATGGAAGGGAACCGTTCCCTTACCAGTTCAAAACAGAAACTGTGAAAGGTGCATATAGTGATATTCTCTCCATCCGGACCGGGCAGGGAACGGTGGAGACGTTCTTTCATTTCATCCGCTGCCCTGTTGGTAAAAGTGATGGCAAGAATTTCACCCGGTTTTACATGATGCTTAGAAATAAGGTGGGTGATCCATGCGGTAAGGGTCCTGGTTTTCCCTGTCCCGGGCCCGGCCGTTATAAGCAGGCTTCCCGAGGTTACGGCAAGAACCCTCTGCTGGGCAGGGTTCAGGGATTCTTTCAGGGCTTTTTCTTCCTTTTCCGGTTTTTTTTTACTGTCCTTTTTCAAGAGATTTTCCCTGTCCGCAGACCGGCGTTTTTTCTTTATGAGTTTAAAATCAAAAAGATCCTGCTGCCCGTGATACTGTTCAAGCTCTCCGTCATGGAAGACCCTTATAATCCCGTACTCCCCGTCAAAACCGGGTTTCGGGTTGATTTTCCCGTTCCGCATCCTTTTCACTGCTTCACCAAACACTGCCCCGGTGGTTTCTTCAATCTCGGAAACGGGGGCATCGAGGAGAAAGGTAAATTCGTTTCCGTAGGTACTTAAAATTGTGGAATAGATATCGTATACACCTTTTGTCCCGGCTCCTGTTCCTGTTATTTCGGAAATCACTTCGGGCAGGGGAATCAGGTACTGGAATCCTGCATGATTCCCGGGTTTTTCTCCTTTCTCTCTGTCTGCAAGTTCTAAAATCCTGTGCATAACCCCTACGGTAAGTTTTTTCCCGCATTTGGGGCAGATTCCCTTATGATTCCGTGTTTCCTCCGGTTCAAAGCATATCCCGCATTTCCGGTGTCCATCCAGGTGATATTTTCCTTCTTCCGGGTAAAACTCTATTGTTCCGCAATACCCTTTCCCGGTCTTTAATGCCTGAAACATATCATGATAAGTAAAACCCGTATTAAAAATATTCGCTTCCCGTCCGAGTTTTTTCGGGGAATGGGCATCGGAATTGGATATAAGGTGATACCTGTCAAGCACACTTAAGCGCCAGTTCATTTCCGGATCGGATGAAAGTCCTGTTTCCAGTGCAAAGATGTGGCTGGTAAGATCCTCAAAACAGTCTTCAATCCGGTCAAATCCGCTGTTTGACCCGAAAAGGGAAAACCACGGTGTCCAGATATGTGCAGGGACAAGGTATGCATTGTCAGATGCCTCCAGTACAATCTCCAGGAGGTCTTTTGTATCCAGGCCGAGAATAGGCCTTCCGTCGGAAGCAAGGTTCTTTCCCAGGGTTATGAGTTTTGAAATGATCTTTTCAACAACATCAAAATCCGGTGCAAAGATAACAGAGTGAACCTTCCGTGTTTTATCATTCTTTTTATAAATCGTACTTAATTCCGCTGAAAGGCAGAAACGTATATCAATTTCCTCCAGTCCCTTTTCCAGAGGAGGAATTTCATCCGGCAAATTCTTGGGCGGGTCTTTAAGAACGAAAAATCCCCCGCCATCAGGAACCAGCTTGCTTTTTAATTCTTTCAGCCATCCGGGATGGGTAAAATCCCCTGTCCCGATAAGATGTATTCCTTTTACCTTTGCCCACTGGTAGTATCCTTCCAGGTTTGCCGCTTTGCTTGTTGCCCTGGAATAGGATGAATGGGTGTGAAGGTCTGCGATATATTTCATTTCACCATTCTACCACAATCAGGATGTAGTGTACAGCACCTTTAAATAGTGGGGTGGAAGTTTGAAATCGGGTTTTTGGAACCAATAGATGACACCGATTGATTAAATCATTAAATCTGTTGAATCTGTGGTTACTCATTTTTCTTTGTCAATAGGGCTTGCCCGAAATCGAATTCCCGCCCACATTATTTGATTTTCGTGTTTTTTCGTGCTTTTAGTGGTTTAAAAGGAACCGCGAAAGAGTGGTGGTAAGGGGAAGAAGATTCCTTTATCTTTATTGAAGCTGATAAAAAATCGTTTCCCTTGGGCTGTGATTCTTATGATTCAGATAATCCTGTGTAAGAAAATACGGATTATCCGAAAGTTTCAACAGAATATTGGAATAGCCGTTCTGTTTACTGTACATCTGGGTCATGGCCTTCATAACCTTTACAACCAGTTCAAATGCAACATTTAATACGGGGAAATGAATCATAATACAGGTTGTATTGGAGTAATTATTTTCCCGTATTTTATAGCGGAAATGAAGCAGGATTTTGTTTGCATTTTTCAGATGAATATAACTCAAGGTTCCAGTACCATCCTTGTTAAAGGATATCTGGGTGTCCCAGGTAATATAATCCCTGTTATCATGCCATTTTTTTTGCATGATGATCTGTGCAATATCCTGTTTCTGTGATCTTTCTTCCTTGATGATAAAATCATGAATATTCACCCCTGATTCATATTCCCAATTTTCTTCAAAAATGAACTTCCACATGTAGAGGAAGATGTCCCTGGCCTCTTCCTGGGTGTTCAGAATGAAACGTGCAGAATCGCGTAATAATTTCCGATAATCAAACTCCCTGTTATTGAGGATGTATCTGAGTGCTTCTTTTACTTCGGCCATATCGCTTTCAATTGCCAGAATCTTTTCCATTACAGATAGACCTTTATCCAACTCCGCTTTAAAAACGATAAATGAATAGTCGGGATAATCATAATTTACTCTTCTTGAATCCTGAAGCCGCCACAAATACCTGGAAAGATACTTCTTTAAATATTTAAGTTTTATTATTTTTTTCATGTATTGCCCCTTCTTTTTAAATAACTTATTCAATCGTCGTTTTATCTTTAACAGTTATAATTTACTGCAAAAGCTTCCTGTTGGCAAGCTTTTTTTTCAAAAGATGAAGGCAGCACGACTTTTTGCCAGTTAATAGATATAGACAAATAAAGACTTGAAAATCAGAGGGGAAAGGGGCCGGAATTACCTGGTTATTTCCAGGTCATATCATATCAAGGAGGTAATAACATGAAAGGAAGGGTTATTGAGGTAAAACCAGTAGTAAAAGCAGGCAAATTGAAGATCGTCGGGAGTATTCGTATTGATAACGGGGGAATAGAGGAAGCTTTTCTACCGGACAGGGAAGTTTCGAGTATACTTCCCAGGTTTATTCTTGCCGGAGATAAAAAGAGGGTTTCCCTTGACCTGCTTTACACCATCTCCCCGATTATCCGGCAGGTGATTTGCGGGAGAAAGGTCCGTGTGTGGAAATACGTGGATAGCCTTTATTTTACATTTTTCTCCTGGAAAGATGTCACGTTTACGGAAGATCCCGGAGAATAACCGGGGTCTTCCGGTTATTCTTGATTTGATGAGAAAATTGTTATATTCGAGACATAGAAATAAGAAAAAAAGGGAAATTATCCTCAAGTCCTTCTATAATGGACTTTATGGACAGACTATTGATATCTTTTCCCTGTTTAATTTTTTTTCTGCTTTTTGCAATATAAGGATGAATTCCCCATATAACATTCCGCGAATATGCGAAATTAGCCACATAATATTTATTCCAATAGAAACTTATTGATTTTTATTAAAATATCCTTATGTTGTTCTGAGTGTAGTCTTATCATGTGTCCGTATTCTTTTATTAAATACAATTCTGCATGTGGAATTATTGTTTTTGAACGAGATAGCACTTTCTCTCCTGGAAATAATATATCGTTTTCTCCTGCAATAATTAATGTTTTTGCTGTATAATTATCTAAACGTCTATTCGGTATATTGCTTGGCATTCCTGATTTCACTTTGACATGTTCAAAAATGTTTTTTACCATTCTTAATGTTTCATCATCTATTTCATCTTCATATAATGCCATTGGTAAAATCGATTTTATCAACCACTTTTCACTTCGTGTGAGTAAATAGATTAACATAGGGATTCCCAGTTTCAGTAAAATATTTATTATTGATACATTACAAATACCGGCTGGAACCAGGAAGACCGCTTTCTCTATTTTTTGCGGAGCAACAGTAATAAGTTTCGCTAATATACCTCCCCCAAATGAACCGCCCATGCATACCATTTTACTATAATCCAGTTTCTCAATTACTTCCGAAGCCCATATTCCATAATCCATATTATCAATTAACAGGCTGTTTTGAGCGCTTTTCCCGGGATGGCCAATGGTATCCACAGCATATATCAGGAAATCCTGTCTTAAATAAACAAAATCCCTTAAATAATAAGGTGTTGTACTATTACCTCCATGGAATAGAAGTAAAGGGATTCCTTTCTTGTTCCCTGTTACTACAATATGAGTCCCGCCATAGGCCGTATCAATAAAAATGTCTTCATATTCAATATCCAGCAATGCTAATTGGTCGTCATATAACTTGTCCATTATTCTTTTACTTTCAGGACTTTTATAAATACCGGACATACTATACTCCTTATTAAGAATATGCGAACACTTTTACATAACCCACAAACTCTCTCCTATTTATCTTATTCTCAACTATAAAATTATGCATGTCAATAAGAATATAGGGTGCGATTTCCCAATCAGGTTCTTTTAACAAGAAATCGCACCTGTTCACCTCTCGGTTAACCACTCATCTTCACTAATCGACACTAATAAATTTAGGAATTATAATATAAATCGTTTCCATTC
>JAFGQK010000296.1 GCA_016935735.1 Spirochaetales bacterium
CACCCCACTCACTAAAACAACACCTAAAACCAAAAGTAACACCACTCTCTTCATCATTTGCTCCCTCCTTTTCCGTCATTATTCCAGTTTTTCCCTGCATCCCTGTACCCGTAGCCGGGCGGCCCCGTGTGGGGGTGCCACCCTTTCCAGTCCGCTGCTTCTTCCTCTGTAAGCTCTTTCACGTCCAGTTCCATCACCGGGAGCCCTTCTGTCCCGGTCAGGAATTCCCGTAACGTACAACGTACAGATTTCAGAAGGTTATAAAAACTACGGATTTTCACGGATTTATACGGATTGTCTTTTTATATACTCTAGATTTCAAAAAAGGTCTGTTGCTTTTTTTTCTTTAACATCGCAAATACTTATCTACTTCACCCCGCTTACATCTATTTCCACTTTCCTGTCATTACGGTAAAACGCTATTTCGCTTATCCCTGTATCATTGTCCTTACCGGACATGTACACATCGGTTATCTCGAATGTTATGCCGGAAAACTGTATTTCCGAGGGAAGCTTCATTTCCTGCATCTTCATCTCATCCTTGAAATAGAAAACCTGGAAGGCAGAACCATACTTAATTCTTAAGCCTTTTACCCTGTTGTTCGACTTCCACCATTTGGGATCAAAGTAGCCGGGAGCAACGTGGATCTCGTCAACGGCTATTTCCCTGTCAAGTGTGAGGGTGACGGATTCCCCTTTACCAGGTCCCTCGGCTGCTTCAAGCCAGCCGGTGGTAAGGTTGTTGTCAAAGGCTTTAGCCGGGGTGTAGGTGTTTTTCCAGTCAACGAAAGAGGTTGCGGTGATGGTGAGGGCTTTGGGTGTGGAAGTGGTTTCGGTGGTATCAGTGGTGTCGATGGGGTCCCAGGTGTTTTTTGTACGATAAAACGTCACTCCATCCGGTTGTACATCCCAATGGTAAACATCACCTGTTGATTCATCTACTCGTGTGGTATATAAATAATCTAGATGAACAGGATCATAAAAACTATCAAGCAATTCACCGTATTTTGAGTAAATAAAAATAGTAGGTTTCTCTTTATAATATCCCTGCCAATATACATTATCGTTTTTATCAAACCCTAAGAAAGATATTATATTATTATAAGTTTCTATAGTTAAATTAATTCTATCTTTTATACTTTTCTCCTTTATATTATTTCGAATAAAAGTAAAATAAACATCAATATGGTAATAAGCATCAGTATTCAGAAAACGATTCCCTTTTATAATAAAATTATTATTTTTAATAAATTCATCATACTTATCTCTAAGTCCTTTATCATTTTTGAGAGTATTTGGGTAATTGCTTCTTAATTCTTCTGCAAGCTCAGCATTATATATAGTTTTGTCATTGTTATATGATATTATCTGATTCTTAAAAATAAAGAAATTGTATCTCTTTATTGCTTCTAATACCTTGTTATATTCTGTAAAAGTTAATATATTTCCATTTTTATCAATGTGAATGAAACCAACGTGAGAAATACTATAAATATCTCCATTCTCAGCAACTTCAAAAAAAATGGTCTCTATCATCTTTATTGGTGTAAAAATTGAAAATATATGATTTAACTTAAGATCATATATCTGCATGCGTGAATTTAATGGATCGTGAACAAATATTTTTTCGTTATAAACATTAAATGTTTTAGGCATTATATATCCAGCAGATGGTAATTTTTCTTTTGAATGTCCAAGTTGTTCTTTTCCTTCACCAATAGTAATTGTTTTTATTTTTTCTACTGGGTAATAATTATATGAAAATAATTTTATACTTAATAATAAAAAAATAATAAGATGAGAAAGAATTTCATATTTTTTCATAAGAACGACTCCTCCTTTTTATTGCTTTATGACTTTTAATCGGTATAATTTCGCATCAGCCCAGGTATTAAGTCTTCTATCATTTCTTGCATGATATTCAGCATTTCCTGAAGTCATTTCTTCTACAACTGTAATCAATTCTCCGTTAATGGGTGTTTTTCTACTATTAATGGCATATTCTATCTTATAAATCATTACATAATGACCAAAATTTTTACTCCACACAACATCACCAGGAACAAGCAAGTGTATTTGATTTTTATCTAGTTCAATATGAGTACTATTTAATTCATCACTAAATTCTTCTGTATTCGGTAATGCTTTTATTTTAATAGTACCATTCCATGTTAATCTAAATTCAAGATTATAATTTCCTGTACCATATGTATACTTTGTTCCATTATAACTAGCTGCCCTCTGAATCATTCCATTACAATCTGCTCCTGCACTATATTTTAACCGATGATAAGTATATCCATTATGAATATTTGAAGTTATAGTTGTTCCAACATCTTCTGGATACCATTTATCACTATTTTTATCGATCACATTCAGACAAGGTCTGAATGGTTGATACTGTCCAGCATCTATTCCAACAGAAATAACAGTATCCCCACCTGTACCATCAATTTTAATATAATTTCGCCATTCATCTCCTGGTGCCAATGTGGGATTTTTCCTTATAGCAGATTGTCCACTTGCAGTTAATGAGTTTGCCTGTGCATGTATATCGAGATTGAAATCTCCTGGTGAATCCATCCCTCCCCAATCATATGCTATTGCATTATGAACAATCTTCTGAGGATTACTAAAATAACCTGCAGGAGAAACCTTATAGGGTCTTGTCCAGGGTAGTATTCTTATTTGCCCACCGACTCTATGTATTACATTCTCTTTCTGTAATATCGCTATTCCATTGTTCTTTTGTTCTGTAGTAAGCGTTGTTTTAACTCTATAAATATTATTATCTTTATTATATAATGAATCAATAATTATCTTTTCATTTGCATTATCTACGACAGCTATCATGCTGTCATATATTGTCTGTGTTAAGTTATCGGGTAACTCTACATCATCATTCCTCCATTCATTTGGATTTTGTGTATTACCTAACCATGGGTTTAAATCATTCCAATCAGGATTTCCAGTATAAGTTCCATTTTCGTTTAATGTCTCATCCACATACAAATTCGCCCGCCATAACAGTCTTTTGTCATATACTGCCATAAAATCTTCCTCTTCTACCTTTCCGGTTACTTCAGGGTCTTCTGCGAGTCCGAACCTGAGTTGGAAATCATCCCCCGGTCTTATATTCGGCCCCAGAACTTTTACAGTAAAAATAGTCCCTTCCAGTTTATCCTCTCCTGCTTTTTCATAATTGATATGCAGATACCCGTTTTTTACCCTGCATTCAAAATATTCATTTGCATATCCATTATTTGTATTTATAAAATATTTGTTATTGTAATACGCTTTATAATGAGTGTCCATGGTTAATTCAGACTGCTCTGTTTCTTCATCTCTCAAGAATGTTGCAAGCCTGTCTTTTTTTGTATCATCTCCTGTATCGATTGCATAAAATAAAAGATATTTCCCCCTGTTATTATGTATATTGTTATCTTCATCTTTTAATTCAGGATTAAAGTATGGATCACGGGGTTCAAGGATTATGATATCCTTTTCATCAACAGGAACTGGCCTTTCATTTATATCCCTGCCTTCTATTTTTATTCTAAAAGGTTTTACCAGTTCTTCAGTATTCGGAATCCAGTGTTCAATGCTTCCTGTTTCGGTATCAGCAGGGACAAGATCACAAACCAATTTTACCACCCGCTCACTGACACTTTCCCATTTATCTTTGCTGATGCGTTTATCCTGGCTTCCGGTTAATTTCAATAACCGTCTCACATGGTAGGTTTCGGGGTTTGATGCAAACCCGCCAAATCCGTTTTCTTCATTACCCCATGTTCCCAATGTTGTCATCCTGAATCCCCTTCTGACTGATACGACATATATAGTATTCATGCTTACAGGCTCATCCGCTTTTACCACAATACCTATATGAGGTTCATTGTCTATCCCATATTTTACTACAATATCCCCTTTTTTCACAAGACTTAAATCCGGTACGATAATGGTACTTTTTTCAAGATCGGTTCTTGTAAAATGGTAGTTTCCGTTTAAGCAGGTAGATTCTTCTGTTGCGTAATAAACAGGTTTTGCCTTATCATCAAGCCCGGGAATATTTGTCCCTGCCAATATACTCATAACATGATACTTGTCAAGTTCATCACCCGTATCATTATTAAATAATGTCACCACGCCCTGTTTATCAATATTGCTTATACTTACTGCTCCCATAAGCAATCCCATTGAATCGACCCCGGCTATTTTATCCGGGTAATATAAACTTGAAGGATTTTCTATATATCCTTTATCAGTGTTAATATAGAAGCCTGGTAAAAATGGTTTTATTGTTTTATCTTTTCTGTTTGGAAGCGGTATTGTGTTATAATCCAGTTCATCAACATATATGAAATCATCACCTATTCTTACTGTTTTTCCTATTGTTTTAAATGTTTCAATCTCATCTGCATAAAGGAAATAATCCAGTATTATATCATCAATCGCCATTGTTGTTTTATACAAAGGTTTCTTTTCTATATCTCCCCAGTTTTTCCAATTATAAAAATTCCATTCTTGCTCTGTAAGCAGGTTGTATCGTGCATAGAGTTGTTGTATCATTTTATAATTAAATGTCCGCGGACTATCGATTCCTTCCGGTGCATAAGGAATCGGATTTCCCGCAATATATTTTGTTTTCCCATTCTCTATTTTCCTGAATGGTGTTGTCATTTCATTTACTATGGCATTATAATCTTCTATTTTTTTACTGTCATTATAATAGAGTGAATCGATAAGATCATTTGCCCCAAATAAAATCATTGCATCTTCCTGAAATAATGTAGACTTCTCATCTTTACCGGCAAAAATATATTCCGTATCACCCGGATTTTCTTTTCCTTCATATAGTATGATTGTTTTTAATTCTGTAATCATTCCAAAATCCATATCCAGCCAGTTCATCCCGTTCCTGCTTTCACCAAGATATACCGAAGAATTGGGATTGCAGTTATAGAAAATCGCCTCATTATCTACTTCGATGGTATTCATTGTACTCATAATACCGGTCTTCATATCTTTATTTGTTTCCGATTTCGTCTTAAAATTAATGGGATTTTCAGGAAAAACCAGCAGTTCTGATACATTCAGATAACTATTACCGGTTTCATCGACGATCTTGATCGCCCTGCAATTCTCTCTTGCTTCATTAAAAACATAATAAGAGTAAATCACCTTATCGTTATTTTTCGAATGTTTATTTGAATATATTCCGTGCCCAAAGTATATCTGTGCATGTATATGGATATCTTTTTCTGTCTGCCTTACCACATATTCCTTTGCATCGGTATTGTTCACCTTAATCCATTTATTTACTTCATTTTTGTAATATATCTTTACCATATCTAATGCATAGTTTTTTTCCTTTGGAGTCGCTGCCAATCCCCTTATCACAAGTATTCCCCCCACTGTCTCCAAATTCGGAAAACTATATCCAACTTCAATAGCAGAATCACCGGATCTTTCTATATGCAAATTCTTATTTTTTTGTTTATCCAGTATTATTTCTTTATCATTAAGGGCTGCCGTGTTATATGAGTAACCCGGTCCGGCTCCGCTGCAAAAAGGGATCACCCTGTCTGCATCCCATGCTATATTTCTACTCGTCCAGAATTCGATTCTTTTTATACTCATCTCTTTCCCCGTTTTCATTTTTCCGGCGATTCTGAGTTTATCAGCTGTAAATATACCCTCAAAAATCTGCATCCTGTCCGGCTCTGTTGATGTATCCTGTGAATAAAACTCCGGTTTCCCTGTTGTTTCATTAAAATAGTTTTTTTCCCTGTTCAGTGGGATAAGCGGATCCATCCAACTTTTCAGACGGTCTTTATTATCTTCATAAACCCTGTGTGTCGAATTCCCTATTCTCTTCGATTCAGACCCTGAAAATGGGGTATATTCAAGCCCCCAGGTTAAATATTTCAGTGAATTCTCCGCAAGCCTGTTTCTCATCGTTTCCCCGATTTCTTCGTATTTTGTATAATCATAATAGAGTGATGCAAAATTATCTTTATTATTACTATTCAATCTTTCCTGTAAAATATATGACAGAACAGGCTTTTCGATCTCAAACAGATATCTTAAATACGCCGCAATGTATTTATTCCTTTTATCCCCATAAAGAAAATCGTATGTATCCCCGTTGGTCAGTTCAAGGTATGGCAGTTCAAGTTCAATTATTGTATTCTTTTCCTCATAGTGTATCGTATCATAATTAATGAAAAACTGGGAATGTATTGCTTTTTTAAAGCTGCTGTAGTATTCATTTTTTTTATCTTTATAATCCAAAACAGCAGTACCGCCGGACATTTTAAATACTTTTGTTATACTTGTCTGATATTCGATTTCAGAAGCCTGATTGTCCTGGAAAAATGATTTCATAAATGAGTAACATTTCTGGTCATATGTTGCTACGGTATTTGTTGCAAATAGTTCCCGCTCTCCTTTAAAGAATTCAGGTATCATATTTGCATTAATATACATACACTGTATCTGGTTATTTTGCTTTTCATAGAGGATTACAATTTCGATTATTATTTCCTTTCCGAAATCCTTCACAGGAAAATTACAATTCACTGTTCCTTTAATCGTATTAAACACTGTTTCGTTTATCTGGTCTGCTGTCAAAGCCTGTAATGAATATTCTGTTACCGTAACACTATATTCAGCAATTGTTACTGCTGTACTCAATTGATTACCTCTGCTGTCAATAATACTATTCACCATATCTTTTTTCACTGTTCCATCCATATTCTTGTAAAAAGGACTGGAATAATAATCATTTTCATTATGAGGAGTTGTAGTATCATTATCAATTCTTACAGCCCATGCCCTTACTTTATCCTTTGCTTTTTGGGGTAATAATATAACATCAGTTTTACCGAAAATTGGATTAATTGTCAGATGAAATCCATTACCGGGGTCTTTAATTTGTTTTGTCTCATACGTCCCACCCCCGAACACCCCACTCACTAAAACAACACCTAAAACCAAAAGTAACACCACTCTCTTCATCATTTGCTCCCTCCTTTTC
>JAFGQK010000297.1 GCA_016935735.1 Spirochaetales bacterium
AAACGGTAAAAAGAATGGAAGCAAACGAATCAATCAGTTGAAAAGTATGCTTAAGAAAAAAGAAGAGACAATAATTCAATTGTATGACGAACGGGAATACGTGCAGGAAAAAGTAAGTATTGAGGAGATCATCAAAGCAGAAGATATTGTGCGTCTTAATAGTGAAAAAAAGAAATTTTTAGATTTGATGAAAGTGTTATCATATAACGTGCAACAAGACATTGTAGATGCAATTCGTCCGATTTATGATAATGAACGTGATGTAAATATGTTTGTAAGAGAATTGCTTGATCGAGATGGAATAGTAAGCATGAATACCGATACGATTACAATCTCATTTCAGCCATTTAAATCTAAAAGAAAAAATGATGCTTTAAAGTTTTTAATAGAAAATGCAAATAATATGAATATCCGCCATCCAATTTTAAATGTTACTATGTGTTTTAAATGCAATTAGAAATGTTAGGTTTCTATCTATTGCACGAGGTCTGAAGTTATTATTAAAATATTTTACTAAATTCTGTTATTTTAACAGGATTTTACAGTTTAAATAGTATATAATATCAATTATTATAAATTACAATGACAAGGAGAATACCGAAATGAATTATAAGTTAAATATCTTTTCCCTATTATTTTTATTACTATCAATTTATATTTTCCCTTCCCGGTTCAGCCTTTTTGACAACATGGCCTCTGCTTCATGGAAAAATAGCCAGAATCTTAATGTAACAATAAGCAATTCAGTTCCCGGTAATGAAAATGCGAACTGTTTGGTCAGAAAATTGAATGCAGTACAGTTGGAAGACAAGAACAAATATAATAATGTCATTCTGATGGTGCCGCCTGGCGGCCAGAATTCCTGGCTGAATGGTGAATATCAATTAAAGATCAATAAAAGGTCCTATTTCAAGGCAAAAATAGGATTTCTGGCTATCTCAAAGGGAAGCGACGGGGCAGTTTTTGAAATAGTATTCAGGCAGGGCTCAAATGAATATATTTTATATCATGTTTATAAAAACTATGACAAGAGTTTATTGAATGTGGAACTGGATTTCAGTTTATCACTCAATTTCCATGACGCTGTATCAATTACTTCCAATACTATCGAAGGATATTTTATACTGCGCGTTTTACCCAATAACACCAATACAGGAGATCTTGCCTGCTGGATTGATCCGGTTATAATAACGAATGAAGCTTCCTTTCCTGACCCGGATGAAAAGGGTATTACCGATCAGGGCAAAGATTTTAAAAATGTGGCTTTGAGTTGGGCAGATGACAGCAGTATAAGGATCCAGCTGGAAACTTATTCCGATTTTACTATTAATAAATTTGAAATAAGAATAAGTACCAATTACGATCTGAATCCCGAATACAGAATATCCTGTTCCCCGGATAAATATAAATGTACAGGTACCAATGTTAATTTGACCGGGGTCGCATACAAAGAAAATCATACGTATACAATAAAAGTGCCTGCCAGGGACATTTTCAATCCTTTATTTGAACAATATGTACTCACGATACAGGTTCCGCCGGGGGAAGGGGGAGACCGGATTCCGGACGATGCAAGCGCCGGTTTGATCTTTACACCGCAGAGTTGCAAGATAGCATATGGTGATGATAAGGACCATGATACAATCTTTGATCCCATAGAAGCATATTTATTGAATGTTTATAGCCCGTATTTGAAATTTTCTAAAGACGGCGGGAATGAAAATTATCCGCCGGTAGATCCTCTTATGTATGTCCGGCATTGTTCGCTTCTCCCTGAGGGTGAAGAAGACGCAACTCCAAAAATAAAGAATGATATTTTAAAATACGATCCTTTAAAAGTACTGACCGGTATAAACGGTAATGAATTTTCAGACATAACGAGGACACCCCGTAAAGCTAAATTTTATTTAAATATATGGAATCAATTCCGTGACGGCTATGAGGCCGGTGCATATCCAGTAGGGTATACATGGAATCAAATAAGGAATTTGAAAAATGTCGGTTTATATGGCCATGTTGCCCCATATTATGCAAATAATAATGTCAATAATATCCGTGGTTCTCATGGCAAATATAATGACGATACATCTATCAGGATCGAATTTTATCAGTTTTTCGGATACAGTGATGTAAATGTAGCAGGAGATATAGGCGATCACGAAGCAGATTGGGAAATCCCCTGTATTGTAACAATAGACCGGAATTCCAGGAAGATTAAAGAAGTATTGCATTATGCTCATGGTGTTGAAATGTGTTATGATACTTCAAAGACAAAAAATGTTGTTTTAATTTCGGGGAATTGGGGGGAAGAACACAGGGGGCCCAATTATAATACAGGTTATTTTGAAATCGGAAAACCGGGCGGCGGTCTGGGTGTCATCGATACCTATTTAGAAAAAGCACAAAATAATTTAGTAAGATTCATGCTGGATGAATATACTCGTCTTTATACACATCCTGTTGTGCATATAGAAAAAGGGTGTCACGGCTGCTGGCCGAGTGAGCATTGGGGTTATTATGGTGCTCCAAAACACAGGGGGGATTATATATCCTATCAATCATTTTCTCCTGAAAACCTGGGTGAAGTTGAATATCCTTTTTCCGATACAGCAAAAATAATAGTGCACTATAACGGAAGATGGGGTACATACAGTATTAAAACGGGGAAACCGCCAAGCCCTGCATTGCACAGGGAATGGATATGGCTGAAAAATAGCGCTTTATACACTCAAATTCCAAACGATAACTTTGAATATTAAGACAGGATCGGCCTCCTGCCGGAATGCAGATTGAAAAGTTTACCACTATCAGGAACATGCAATAGCGGTAAGCCTTCAATCTGCTTGCTTTAAAAATAAATAGGCAGCAGCGATGAGTCAGGGAAGCAGAAGAATTGTTGAGTAAAACCGTCATATACGGTGGTATTTTTTCTAAAAATCCCCGGATACATCGGACCTGGAAAGAACTATATCCTCTGCAACCAGTTTATCTCCCTGTATGGTAAAACTCCCCGGGAATGGACTGCCTGCAAAAAGGGTAATAATCACCCTGTTCCCTTTTATTTCATAAGAGCCTTCATAACTCATTGGCAGCCGTGCCTCTGCACCAAGTATTTCTTCTATCTTTAAAGAACCATCATCGTTAAAAAGCCATGACCAGTTCCCGTATATTTTTGAATTCTCATTTTTTTCCATTTTCCAGTAGCCTGTTATTGAAAACATCTTTTCCTCCTCCTTCCCTGAATCAGGGTAATCGATATCTTCTGTTTCAGTATCATCATTGTTGTCAAAATCGGTATCAACAATAAAATCATATACTTCCTCCACTTTAAAAAACCATTCAGGAGATGGTATGGTAATGCTGGTGACAAGATAAAAAACATCCTCTGCTGACCCGGATGCCTCCAGTTCCAGATACACTGCTGTACTTGTCTCTTCTATCTTTAATCCCGGGTATTTTTCCGCATTCAGATAAATGGTGCCCAGCAAGGTTTTTTCTTTATTTATGGTATTTTTCGCTTTTACCAGGAATTCCAGGATGTCATCAAATTCGGATTTTACCGATGTAACAGTAATTTCCAGCCCATTGTAAGTGATTGTATCTGCATATACCGTTGATATGCCGAGAAAACATATAATCAGCATCATAAAATTCAATTCTTTCATCATATACCCTTTCATGTAAGTTTCCATAAAAATACTATTGTCCGGCAAGGGAATTTACTATTTTTATGTAAACAGGATATTTTGCATTACCATTTAATTATACAGAGAATATACAAATTTATCAATATTTAAAACCTTTGTGTCTTAATGTCTTAGTGGTAGTTCTTTTTATGTATTCCTAAAAATCCTTTCCCAGGAAAATCGTATCACATTGCAAATCATCTATTTTTAATTCATCATTCAGTATAAAACATAAGACAGGATCTTCATCGACTTCTACTCTTTTTTCCCTCGAATACGATGCAGAAGGAGATATTTGAGTGAACCCATTTTTTCTATAAAAATCAACTACCTGTTTTCCGCAATTCAATAGAATCAGGTCATAATGTGCAGTGAAAGAATATGATGTATCCATTTTTGTCAAGAAATAAATAATTGAAGCTTTTTCTGATTTTTTTTGACTTTTTTCACTTTGTACTGTAAAATAAGTTAAAATGGTGGGTTTGTATAGGTTTTTAGAGTATTTTATATAAAGTGGCTTATTAGTTTACCTATCATTCAGGACAAACTAAATGAATAAGTTTTTTCTTGCAATTTTATTACTTTCAGTAATATTGCTGAATGCTTGCAATAATTCATCAAAAGGTGAAAGTGGATTATCAGGTTCCAGTTTATCTACAACCATCTCTTCAAACTCCGGTAGCTCTGGCGATTCATCTTCAGATATTGCCGGCTCAACCGAAACCACCTGTAAGGTTGATATAAGCGATAGCCTGGTCATCAGTGAAATTGTAGCCAGGTCCCATATCCCTGATTATTTAAATGGTAATGATTGGATTGAACTCCAGAACCTGAGTCCACAGTCCATTAATTTGATTCATTTTTCAATTAAAAACAGTAAGAGCCGGTTATTCAATCTTCCAAACATTATTTTGCAACCCGGTCAATTTTTTGTTATCCAGGCTTCAGACCCGAACATTCCGCAAGAGGGTTATTATGTGCCTTTTAAATTATCTAAAAATGATTCAGTTATCCTTTATTCCGGAAGTACACAAATAGATTCATTGACCTGGAAGGGGGGTGAGGTAAAAAAGGGACGCAGTTATGGCAGGTTAAATGGATTTGTTCAAATACTTTATCCAACGCCAAATAGTGCCAATGTACCTTACATTCTATTTTCTGCCAGCGAGGTCTTCACTGTTAAAATTATCACGAGTGATCTTAATTGGCAACACTTATTGAAAAACCCGACAAAAGAATATTGGTATCCGGCTGACCTGGAATTTAACGGTGCAGTTATTAAGGATATTCATTTCCGCACTAAAGGCTCGTCCAGTGAAAGAGCTATAGCAAAATTGGACTATAATCATAGAAGTTATGGCCGTTATAGTTTTAAACTCAAATTTAATAAAAAGAAAGATCAAAAATTTATGGGAATGAAATGTTTAGTCTTTAATAACGGTTATGGTGATCCTACTCTCATGCGGGACCTTTTGGCCTATCGCTTAATGAAAGAAGCAGGAGCGCCTGCTTCGGAATTCTCCTTTATTGATCTCTGGATCGGAGATAAACACTTAGGTATTTATCAAATGATTGAACCTGTCGACAGGGAATATGTTGAAAAGTATTTCCCCGATGATAAAAAAAATGGCTTTAAGGGCGATTTATATAAAGCCTTCTGTACACTTCAGTGGAAACCCGGTCAAACCCTGAAGAGTTATACCACGGGCCGCTTTCCACAATTGGAACTCAAAACGAATGAGGAAACGATCGGAACTGACATGGAGGGTAAAGCTTTGATGGCTTTTTTAGAGAGTATTAATACTGGATCATCAAAACTTATCGATACCGATAATATGACACGCTACACGGCAGCAATGACCTTGATTTCTAATTACGATAGTTATTTTGCAAATGAGGGTAATTATTATTTATACGAACATCGCTCCATTAATGCCTTTACCATGCTGCCATGGGATTTTAATTTAGGCCTTGGCCGGTCCATTAAAGAAGGAAAAAAATGTGAGGACCCCGTCGTTCTTATTGATCACCCTACTATCAAACCTATCGAAGAACGTCCTATGATTGCCCGTTTATTAGAGAAAGATAAATTGCGTAAAGACTATCACGGCCATTTAAATACCTTATTAAAAAATCTATTTAATCCCGGAGATATAAGAGTGTTTTTAAAAGAGAAAAGAGATCTTATTGACCCTTATGTAAAAAACGACCCAACCGGATTTTATTCTTATGAATCCTGGAAGAAATCCTTTACTGATAATGTGTCAGACGGAACTGATCACTTTGGTAAAGCAGGTGCTCTTCTTCCGTTTATTGATGCCAGATATGATAATGTGAAACGTCAACTCGAAGGGGAAATTCCTTCAAGTAATAAATCTGGCGGTCCCTGTCCCTGAATTGGGCTATTTTTATCTCAAATTTACCGTCAAGTTTCATAACCAAGATGATTCAAAATACCATCCAATTCATCCAGGTCTACATTTTATGTGTCCACTATGTAGTAAGGAATTGTCTATTGTTGCAAAATATAGTATAATAGTATAAAAGAATTCAAAGAGTTGCAGGGACTCATGAAAACCGGAAATCCCGGTAGACCATCCCCAGCGTACAAAGAATTTGTATGGCGGGAATAAATACGCAGCTAAAGCTTGTAAATTAATCAAGCAGGTGGTAAAAGATCACAAAGTAAAAGACCACCTGTGGAGCAGGTGGCTTTTTCTAAATCAAAAGAATATAAAAGGCATAGCCTTTAAATAAATATAATGAGGAGGAAATGGACGGGGTTGTCTAAAAAGTCAAATTTTTTAGAAATTGATCCATATATAGTGGTGTTTATAAATATTTTCCTCTTAAAACACCACTATTTTTAAA
>JAFGQK010000036.1 GCA_016935735.1 Spirochaetales bacterium
CCCGTGGACGGTTCCGCCCATGTAAAAGGCAGAAGCCGCATCGCCCTGGTAATTACGTAAAGAAAAAAACCCGCCTTTTTTAATTCTTTTGTTTAATGAAAAACAAAGAGATTCCCCTGCACCGTATCCTGCAAGATCATGAACCGGGTATCCCTCTTTTATACAAACCTGTTTAAGTTTACCGCGGGATTCCCTGTCGAGTAAAAAATCAACATCGGATATCTGTTTCCCGATATACGCTGATAGTGCCGGATTCCGGGTAAGCTTGATTGCCGTATATGAATCGGAAAAAGAGAGAACCAGGTGCTTTTCCTTTTCCATGATTTTTACTTTCCCGAACCGGGAAGCAATCTCCCGTATACTATTTATGACTTCAGGAGGAACCCGGAATTTTGAGAAAGCCGAAAGAGTATGGATAATCTCGTCGATAAGAATCCCTGTTGAACAGGCATTCCAGATTGACAGGGGAGTTATCCTGTAGGTATGGATTTTATCCGGGGATTTGACAAGCTCTGCAAACCGGCTCAAGCTGTTTCTCGCATCAGCATAAAAGGGATTTTCCACTTCCAAAAGCAGGGTGCAGTCTTTCTGGACAATACAGGGGTTTTCCGGCCGGTTTTCCCTTATTGTGTCTGTCATTGAATACTCCTCAACATTCGTTGAGGTACGATAGTTGCTGTTACAATATACATGTAATCAATGTATTCGATTTTTGTCTATGCATCAATATTAACCGGAACAATTGATTCGTTTCTTTTTATGTTTCTTATCTTTCTTTTTCAACAGGGTTTGCCCTGCCACATCCCGGTTCCGGACTTGACAGGAGGTGTTTTTTTCTTTATATTAATAATAGTAAGTGTTTACTTACATTATGAATATTGATTTATTATGGATAAAGAAAAAACCAGGCAAAGAATAATAAACGAAGCTATAAAACTTTTTTCAAAACTGGGTTATGCCCGTACGACGACAAGAAAAATTGCAGCCGGGGCAGGAATTACCGAAATTACCCTTTTCCGCCATTTTGGCAGTAAAGAGAATCTTTTTACCTCGATTATAGAGAGATTTGCAGCACCATTGATTATTAAAAGTTTTGTCAGGAAAATCAGGGGTGATATCAGGCAGGATATGATCATGTTCGGAACAATGTTGTTTGACACTATCTATGAGCGGAAAGAAGCCCTTTTGACAATGATCAATGAATCACGGCATTTTCCGAAACTGAATACGATTTTACGGCAGAATCCCCGGAAACTTCGAACATATCTGGCATCCTATCTAAACGATCAAATGGACAGGGGAAAAATAAAAAGGATGCATGCGGAAATAGCAGCCCAGGCTTTTATTGGTATGATTTTTGGTTATGCCATCAGTCTTGGTATTTTTACCGAAGAAGTATCGCCACCTGTGACAAAGGAGGAAATCATTGAGTCATATGTGGAACTATTTCTTTGCGGTGTAAAACTATAAGGAGAACGGAAATGCAGAATGTCGTAATCCTGGAAAATGTGGTAAAAAGGTTTAAAAAAATAACAGCTGTTGATAATCTTTGTCTCCAGGTTCACCGTGGTGAGATATTCGGTCTTCTTGGCCCTAATGGAGCCGGGAAGACGACTACCATCAACCTTATTATCGGTCTATTAAAAATTACCGATGGACATATAGATGTTCTGGGATTCAACCCGGATAAACAGGCAAAGGAAATAAGAAAACACATCGGTCTTGTTCCGCAGGAAACCAATGTTTATGAAGATCTGAATGCCATGGACAATTTACAGCACCATGCGGCTCTTTACTGTCATGATTTAAGGGGTTTAAAAAAACAGATACAGGAAAAACTGAAGTTAATGGACCTGTGGGACAGGAGCCGTGAACCTGTACGTAATTTTTCCGGCGGGATGAAGAGAAGACTGGCCCTGGCAAGGACACTTCTCCATGATCCCGAAATCATTTTCTTTGACGAACCGACATTGGGGGTGGATGTTCAGGTCCGGCATAATCTCTGGAATCATATTAAGCAACAGAGAGCCAGGGGTAAAACATTTATTATTTCTACGAATAATATGGATGAAGCGGACCAGCTCTGTGACCGCCTCCTGATTATGGATAATGGAAAGCAAATCGTAGAGGGCTCTCCCCTGGAATTAAAAGATAATTTCGGTAAAGATATTATCACCATAAAAACCAATCCTGTTATAATTGATACAGGAGATGTTCTGAAACATTTTAAGCCGGATAACATTGTTCAGACAAATGACGGATATACAAGGTTTGAAATTGAAAATGGGGAAGAACTGGCAGGAGAACTCGTACAGACCATAAAAATCTCGTATAAACTTGAATCCATACAGATAGCAAAGCCTTCTCTCGATGATGTGTTCCTTCATTTCACTGGCCGGGCATTAAGGGAGTAAAGAATATGAAACGTTTTTTTTACCTGCTTTTTCATGAAATCATGTTGTTCCGAACAAATCTTGCCATTCATCTTGTGGCAGTACTGCAGCCGTTTATTTTTTTAATTGCCATGTCATCGGTACTGGTTCATCCGACCTTTGATATGAAGATTGAAGAATCGGACAGCAGGTATTTTACCTCATTTATACAGGCCATGAAAAGCATTAAATCCCCCATAGGTTCCGATTATATCCGGCCGGAAATAAAACCCCGGGACAGCAAATACGACGACCAGATGATAAGACTTGAAAACAGGGGGAGGAAGCTTACCGCCGTACAATACTACGGGTTAATAGACAGCAATCTTGTCAAGAATTTCCGGAACCGCCTGAAAGCTGTTGTTCTTTATCTATGGAATAAAGACCTGGGAAACCGGTCCGTATCTATTGTTGAAAAACCGCTTTTCCCCAGGGACTTATCCTATATCATCTATTATGGTCTGGCATTTATTTCCATGGCCGCTTTTATTGCTTCTGTCTTTATCGGTTCCGTTCTTACTACCCAGGATTTCGAGAACCGCCATATCCTGGAATACAGATTGTCCCCGGTAAACTCCCTTTTGTCTCTTATTGCCCGTTTTATAAAACTCTGCTTTTTCTCCCTCCTTGGTTCCGGCTTGATTATTATTTCAACAGGAATAATGACCGGCCGCTGGCCGGATAACATTTTCTTTGTGTTATTCATTATCATTTTATTAAGCATCATAGCAGGGGCGGTCGGCATGACAGCCGGCCTTGTCTTTAAAAGGATGATCCCTGCTTTTGTTGTCGGATTAACAACCGGGTTTACCGGCTGGATCCTGGGGGATGCCTTCGGTCTTGCTTCGGGTTTTTCAGGTATTTATTATGCGTTGAGCCGTTTTATGCCGCACAGCTATGCAACCGAACTTATTTTTCCTCAATATTTCGGAATTCACCTTGCAACAGAAAAAAATTCATTCATTATTCTCATAATCATTACTGTTATTTCGTTTACAGGGTGTTGTATTGCTTATGTAACACAGGTAAGAAACAGGAGATAGAGATGAAACGTTTTTTGATTATTTTTTATACGGAGTTTATGGCATGGGCCAAAGACCCCATAACCGCGTTAGGGGGTATCATCCCTCCCCTGTTTATCCTTATTGCATTCGGTCTCATGTTCGGGGGTAATTTATCGTTTAAAATAGGCCTGCTTAACCTGGATGCCGGTTCATATGGCGGTAAATTATCACTGGCCTTAAAAAACACCATATCACCATTGAACAACAATCCTTATTATGCCGTTACCGAAGGGTCCAGGGAATTTTTATTTAAGAAATACAATAATTTCGAACTGGACGGCATCTGGATTATCCCGGACGATTTTTCCAGAAGAATAGAAGGGTGTGACAAACCCCGGATTGAAATGTATTTTAACAATTACCACGATGACAGGGCCAAGAATCACCGGATCTATTCGGCAGAGATATTATGGCAGTTTTACAAAACCATAGGATATCCCGGGCCCCCTGTGGAAACCCTGGAACATTATCCCGGGGACAGGATGATAGACTGGTTTCCCATTATCGCTGTAGGAGCTATCCTGCTTGCTGCAATGGTCGGTGCAATGATGAACATCTTTATGCTTACCTACAAGGAACAAATCTCCAGGATTACCATGGAATATGCCCTGGCACCTTATTCTTTAATTACGGTCTTTTTCGTAAAAACCATACTTTCCCTTTTCATGGGAATGGTAAGTATGACAGTCATTATGGCTGTCGCTTATTTCTGGACAGGCATCTGGCCGGTGACCGGTTTGTTTACCGCGTATCTCCTCTGCCTGCTTGTATCACTTTTCTGGACTTCGTTTGCCATGTTTCTGGGGCTACACACCAAACGGTACATGGTCGGTGCTGTTATTTCCATTTTAACAGGTATTACCCTTTTTTTTGTTTCCGGTGGAATGACCATGGTAAAAGCCAATACTCACAAGATACTGTTTTTCTCATGGTTCTTCCCGAATATCTATGCAGTGGATCCGCTCCGGGACATCATCCTTTTTCAGGAATGGCCGGAGGATTTTTTCCCTGTTTTAGTAATCCTTATCCTGTTTGCCCTCTTCAGTATTATTTCAGGCTGGATTTTTTCGGCAAAACGGATAAGGTCGATGGGTTGAGACACCGCGGCCGCGGTAAAAAAATCCTGTTCCTTTTCTGCCCTGAACTGGCTTGTATGTCGGATTATATCTTGATTGATATCAAGTTTGTAGTTTATTATTTAAACCTTTTAAAATATTCATCTATTTCCGGACGTAATTCAATACCTGTTTTCTCAAAACAGTTTAATAATTCATTATACGATCCATTCCCGCCAAGAAAATCCCATAATTCTTCTGCAACTTTCAATTCATGATTTAAATCCAGCATACCTTTTATTGTCCAGCGCTCATAAGGTTTTGGATAATAAGGATTATATGGTATTGCAATATACGAATTCACATTTGCATCAGGATTATTGGCTAAATAAATAGCCACCCATTCCAGGAGAGTTCTTTTAAAATCTTTAAAATTACTGATATTGGGTTTCGCTGTTTTTAAATCAAAAAGGTGGATTGTATTATCATTTTCCTGTAAAAATAAATCTACTTTTACAGTTTTTAACTTTTTCATTTCTCCTTTATCACATACTTTTCTAATTCTCTCGACTTCTTCTTTTTTATCTGGTTGTTTTGCTAATGAAAGTTCATTTATAATATCTTCAATTGCTGATTGAGCCTGCTTACTAATGTAATTCCCCACAACATATTGCTTTTGTGCATTCTTAAAACGAGGTTGGGCCAATGTTTCAGCTACTGGCTCAAATATCGATGTTCCAAATGTCATGTTCAAGGAATGGATAAAAAAAAATAATGCCATTCTATCCTTTCCCAGCAGTAAATAATGAAAAGGCATATTATGAGTTTCTGGTTTATAAATCTGGAACTTATTTCTTAAACTCTCTTTAATTACATTTTCAATAGTTAATTTTAGATTTTCTGTAAATGCCAAATTATTTTTCCTTTAAATGAAAAATCGTCTCTGAATATGCAGTTGACCTGTCTTTTCTACCCGGTTCAAGACAGGACGTTTAAATTGATTGACAATCCGCATTTCAGCTTCCCTGGCAATATCCGGGTACAGGTTGTATTTATCATTGGCTACTAAAAAGATATTATAATTCTTTTGCAAATACTTTTTACAATTTATCAAAACTTCAGCTATTCCTTTTATATATAAGTCTTTTGCTTTTTTCCCCTGCCCTCCGGCAAGAGGGCCGATTTCCAATTCATCTTTCCTGGTAAAACCGAACATTTCATACGAATATGCGTGTTGCTCATGGTAATCAATAAGACCGACATATGGCGGACTGGAAAAAATTCCTTTTATCTTTTTTTTTAACAATAATCCGGCGAATTCCGGTTTTATCTTTTTAATTTTTCCCAAAATATCGATTGCTCTGCTGTCTCCTGTGAGACAAATCTGAAATGTGTCTGTTCTTAGTTTTTCGAAATCTTTTATACGTTTGATTGTATCTTTCGTATATGTGTGCCACCAGTTTTTAATGGAAAATATCGGTTTACAGATTTTACCATGTTTTTTGCAGTAATAAGTAGCATGAACAGGTTCTTTTAATGTTGCCAGATCTGCATGTGTCGTTGCCCTGCAGGAACGGATTGTTCTGCTTAAAATTAAATAAAGTATATTTTTTATTTTACTATTATCGAATTGCTGTAACTCGCAGAGCATAAAATCAATCTCTTTACGAACAGGAAATAAAAACCATTTTTCCAGGAAAGTATCTCTCTTATCCTGCAAGATTTTTATTTTATATTTATCAACTAATGCATCATATAGTATTATCCCCCCAAATCTTCAGATTTTAAGAAGATTTTAAGCAACTTTACTATTCAATTGCTTAAGAGTTAGATTTTGA
>JAFGQK010000298.1 GCA_016935735.1 Spirochaetales bacterium
AGTGGGATCATCAAATGAACCGGGACAGGCGGTGGACCAGGTATAGGTAAGTGCATCGCCTTCAGGATCGGCAGCAATAACCCGGAGCTCCGCGCTTTCTCCTTTATACACCCCGGGGGGATTGATGGTAATACTCTCGATGACAGGGGAGGAGTTTTTCTCTTTCACGGTGATATCAACAGACCCTGCAACCTGGGTTTTCCCGTCACTCACTATTACTATCACCGGGTAGGCCCGGTAGTCAGCAGTCATATCAACAGTGAACACCGGATTGGCAACAGTGGGATCATCAAATGAACCGGGACAGGTGGTGGACCAGGTATAGGTAAGTGCATCACTTTCAGGATCGGCAGCAATAACCCGGAGTTCCGCACTTTCTCCTTTATACACCCCGGGAGGATTGATGGCAATACTCTCGATGACAGGGGAGGAGTTAAAAGGTTTAATTTCCAGGTAAACCCATTGGGTTATATTTGATGTCCCATCACTCACTATAACAGTGATAATATATTTCCCATAAGCAGCATCGTTATCTGCTATAAAAACAGGATTAGCAGCGTGAATATCATCGAATATCCCGGGAGCATTGGAATTCCATTCATATACCAGGGGGTCACCATCCGGATCATATGCATCTACTGATAAAGCAGAGGTACCCCCTCTATAAATAACTGACGGATCTGCATTAATACTATTGATGACAGGAGGAATATTTGATGCTTCAATCACTTTTATCCATTTAATTCCCAGAGCAGAATAGTTCTTATTAGATACAATAACCTTGATTTTATGCCACCCTGTGGAGGCATGAGGACTTACAGTAAATACGGGATTCTTTTGATCCGGATTATCAAATGACCCGGGAATCCGTGTATACCAATGGTAGTTAAGGTCGGAATAAAACCTGTCATAGACACAAACACCGAGATTTGTGGAACTCCCTCTTTCAACAAAAACAGGATCTGCATAGATGTATCTGATTCTTGGTGCATAATAATAGTGCCAGTTCCAGGATGAAAAACATTGAACCTCATAGGGAATGCTGTCTGTTCCATATTTTTCATCAACTTCCACATTAAAGGTTAATGTATCTGAATTTCCTTCGTTGTCACTTACAGTAATCCGGAGTTGAAAAATCCCATTACTCCCGGGAGATATCCAGTACGTAACAGGGGATAATGGATCTTCAAACATACCTCCATCCGGACAATCCCAGTGATAGTTTAATTGTTCATCGGGATCTATTGTATATGCGGTGATATCCAGATTAATGGAATCCCCCGGGGCAACTTTATCAGGGAATATAACCACATTTTCAATAACAGGTTTCCCGGGATCGGTTTCAGGTAAGGTGGCAGATTTTAATGTTATAATAACGGTAGCAGCATGATTGCCAATGATATCCAGACATGCAGTTCCTGTAAAAATCAAGTTTTCGGATAGATCATAAGCAGATACTTCCACTTCCCGGTCCTGGCCCACAGGAATCCCGCCTATAATGCCCTTCCAGAGGGTATCAGATAATACAAGATCATATCCATCTATGCTTTCGAAATCGTTTCCCTGGATATTGATCTTAACAGCAGCAACAGGCTCTTCATGGGGAACAATAATCGATATATACCCCTTATCCAAATCATCTTGTGTGGTATTCATTGTCTCTGCAAAAACACCTGCCCATCGATTTTCTTCCTGCCAGTTTATATAGACAAACAGAATTAACACCAGTATAAATAATGTAATGAATTGGGATAGTTTATGTTTCATTATTATTGTTCTCCTTGGTATAAAACTTCCATATGCCGGATTGCCATGTCTGCTTGTCTTTAAACAGGGTTTTTAAATAAAATCAGGATCCGGCCGGAGACTGCCAGGTAATTTTAAAACCCCGGGGATAAAAGAAAGCAGTTACGCTATTCCTTTTATCCCCGGGAATACTTACGCAGGGAAATGCTATTGCATTTCAACAGATTGAAAACTAAAGATATTGGCCAGCCCCTCCGCATCGGTAATGGATACAGTGACGGTATATAATGTACCCGGTGTTGTTCCTGTATCCGGTGCGGTCCAGATAATTTCACTCTGGTAATCAAGCCCATTTATCGTATCCACCTGGGTCCCAAAAGTCCCGCCGTCTGGAGTACTCCAGGTAAAAGATAAAGCGGTTCCTTCGGGATCTTTTGCCCTGATAATATACTTGATTTCACCACCCGGTGATACACGGCCCGCGGATTGAAAGGCTGAAGTGACTACTGGTGCAAGATTGATCTCCGGTTCGGGAGTGATATTTATCTGGATCATACCAACAGTGGCGAGTGTCCCATCACTTACCTCCACAGTTAAAACACACGGCCCATACTCTACACCTGGATCTATGGTAAAGACAGGGGTAGCAATAGTACTGTCATCAAAAACCCCGTCTAAATCCGATGTCCATAAGAAAGTTATTTCATCCCCGTCCGGGTCACTTGCTTCAACACTTAACTGGGTGGATTCTCCTTTATTGATTCTTGTAGGATCGGCAATCATAGAATAGATAACGGGAAAATCATTTGTGCCCAGTTCAATAGCTACATTTCCATTACCATATGCATCATCTACTTCAATTATAATCGTAAAGTGGTCAAGGAGAAACTCCATATCTATAATAGTAATTGTGAGATTGTAAAATCCTTCCTCGGCAGGGGCTGTCCAGGTTGTGACAGCAGCATTTCTATCACTGAATATGCCCGGACTCGCCGGGGTCCATACATAGGTTAAAGGGCCGCCGGGTTCCGGATCATGAGCAAATACCTGGAGGTTTACAGGATCTCCGGGTGCCACTTGTTGCGGGGAGATATTTACCAGGTCGATCCGGGGTGCTTTTACATTATATCCTGCCGGCGGATCAACAGGAAGCAGGGTCAGGTTCAGGCTTATTGTTTTATTGTTTTCGATAGTAATAGTGAGCTCATTCTCGTAAAGCAGGGTATCGGAGTCATCAAAGGCTTCTACCAATATGGTAGCAGTCCCGGCAGGGATATTAACCAGGATACCCTGCCATATCCCGTCAATTTTCACCAGATCGTATATAACAGGGGTTGGTATGTTTTCTCCTGAAATATTTACTGTTACTTTCTCTATTTCATCGGGTAGACCGGCAATGATAATAGGCGGGCCCTCGCCGTCTCTGGTATTCACCACCATAATGCCGTCCGCTTTAATCCTGAGTATGGCACTGCCACTGGTAATTTCATCGTTGTTGTCGACTTCTAAATTCTGATCTAATAAATTACAGCTAAACAAATTTATAATAACAAGTACACAGAGCAAAAATTTAATGTTTTTTTTCCTCATATTAATTTTCCTCCTAATAAAGTTAATTTGATAAAATTATAGTAGCTTGATGAAAAGAATGCAAAAGAAAGTACTGGAAATTTAAGAAAAATAATCCGTTGATAAATTCTCCATTATGAAGCGATAAACCGGATACCCTTGATTATATTGAAAATGTACAGAAAGCAATTAAATACATAACATGGATTAAAGTACTTTCTAAAGGATTCTAAAAACGGGGGTAAAAATAAATTTTAAATTTAAAGCAAAAAATGTTGACAATTCAAGAAAAAAGTTTTATACTTAAATTCGGAAAAAAAGAGAGGTAACTGTTCCTGAAAAAGTATATGAAGAAAAAATGTAATGCAAGTTCTTCATAAAAAAAGTTAAATCTTAATTTTACAGGAGCAGATTATGAAGATCTTTAGTATTTATAAAATTAAGGTTAGAAAACAATACCTGCTACTGACCTTTCTTGTTTTATCGGCTTTTATCTTTTTAACTACCTGTTCATTTATTGACCTGACCGGATTGGATGGTTTCGAAAAGAAAATCACTTCTTTTGTCTTTAAATCCTCTGAAAACAATGGATTGATAGGTAATATAACCGGGGTAATTAAATCGGATATTATTAATGCTACTGTACCTTATGGGACAGACCTGGATTTAACTCCGAGTATTACCATTATCGGCAAATCTGTAAGCCCCGGAAACGAGGTGCAGCAAACATTTGTTGATGGTGTCGGCGTTCCTTATGCGGTAAAAGCAGAAGACGATTCAACAAAGACATATTTAGTGACTGTTACTGTTGCTTCGAAGGAAGCCAAAGATATCACGGCATTTGGGTTTTTACAAACGCAAAACCCATCATTATCAACAGATATCATGGGCGTTATTTCCGATAATACTATCACGATAGACGTGCCCATGGGAACAGATACCTCCGGTCTTGTACCCACAATCAGCTTTACCGGGGAATCCATCGATCCCCCAAATAATACTGCCAATTCATTTCCGGACGGTACTGGTGTTACGTATACGATAACTGCAGGAGATGGTTCAACCTGTGTATATACAGTCACCGTCTATAAGCCCCCGGCTCCCGGAAATAGCGGAACTCTTTCTTTCAGCGGGATAACAGAAGATTCCATTACGGTAAACTGGACAAAAGGAGACGACGATCAGACCCCGCAGGAAAATCTGGAATACCTGGTGTATTATTCAATAAACAAAAACCTGAATACCGTATCAAGTATAGAAGCAAATGGGACACCGGTTGGCGCTTATACCCAGGACATAAACACTTTACCGGTAAGCGGCTTAAGTCCGGATATACTATATTATTTCAATATTATCGTAAAAGATCAGAATGATTATAAAACCGCCTATACAATGAATTCTCAAAATACGATTGATGAAACTCCCCCGGTACAGGGAGGTGCAGGAGCCATAACCACCATATCCGGGCCAACCCTTATAATTCTTATCTGGACAAAAGCCACGGATAATGCCACTCAGCAAAATAAGCTGCAATACCTGGTGTATTATTCACTGGCGGATAATATCGATACGGTTGCAAATATCGAAGCGAATGGAACTCCTGTTGGTACATATATGAATAATATCAGTACAAAAACCGTTAATGGGTTATCAAATTCTACAACATATTATTTTAATGTCATAGTAAAGGACCAGAGTAACAATAAAACCGCCTATATAATGATTTCTCAGACAACTCTTGATGGGACATAAATCCATTTATAGAATGGAAGGGGGTGCGGTATGTTCTAAGAGTAATGCTTTCCAGGGGTTAACCTTATCCTGGAGGAGGGTATGTGCTGAAAAGGCAAGTTGATAAGTGTTCAACACGGTTGAACCCCGATAGTAAAGAAACAAGGTGGATATCTGCTTTATTTATGTTCTGCTCCTGTTTCTTTATGATAGTTCCTCACCTTGCAGCCGATACGAAACCTGAGCCGGAACAAATTGCAGAGGCGCAGCTTCTGGTTCATTTTTCTCTGAATGGCATTGCAGGTGATATCGGGAAACCGGCCAGGCTGGTCGAACCCAATGTCTTTGAAATTACGGTGATATTTCCTTACGAAATCAATCTGGAAAACCTGATTGCGGAATTTGAAACACAGGAAAACACCCTTGTTTTTGTAAATAATGTAAAGCAGATAAGCGGTATCACGGCAAATGATTTTTCCGTGCCGGTGACATACACTTTAAAACAGGAAAAAAAGATTGTCCAGGAATACAGGGTCAGGGTTGTTTTCGAAGCGGAATTTAAGATGGATTTTGGTGCGAGTATTCATCCTTCCTATAATACAACATATGGAATGGTGAATATCGGATATGATGGTGATTTCTTTATTGGAGGAAAATTCAATAAATTTCTCTTTGGAGTCGAAATTACGGACAGTTATTTTGTTTTTAACGGCCAATCCGGTGGTGAGAATATATCCGGTTACTGGAATATTCTGAGGGGAGCACTGGCGAATCGGTGGCTCTTTTCAAAATACTGGGAATTGAATTTGGATTTCGGGGGGGGCTGGATGCATTCCAGATTTGAATTTAAAGGGATCACACGGTATATCAGAAATAATCCCGGGTTTTTTCTGCAATTTGATGTGAATTTTTCTCCATGGAAATACATGAGGATAGATTTCAGCAACCAGTTCGATCTTTTTATGGATACGGAAAATGGCAATCCTTTTACAAGCCTGGATAATTTTTATCCTTATTATAAAGGAGGAGTACAGGTTTCTTTTCTCAATTTCATCAAGTGGCTCCGGATTCACTTCGGGATTTCGGGACTGTATTCCTATTACCAGAAAGACGGAATCAATACAACCATGGGGATGGTGGTCTTCGATACCGGACTGCATATCGATTTGCAGTTTCCCGGTTTATTAAAGCCGCCGATCAATGATATTCAAAGAGATACTATTCAAAAGAGTTCAGGAACCGGAATTGAAGGCCTCAAGGCGGCAAAACGAAACGATGTTATTGAATTCCCCCGGATTTCCTTCAAGGACGATTCCAATATATTGACCGAAGAATCCCTGGCACTACTTTCGGAAATCGTGGAAGTATTAACTGAAAGAAAAAGCATGGAAATCTTGATTAAAATATTTACAAAGCAAACCGAGGATCCCGTTTCACTGGTATCCATGGCAATTGAAAAATTGCAGATAATCAAACAAATTTTAGTCGATCTGGGAATTGAGAAAAGCCGGATTCATATACCCCTGGAGGTTTCAATACTGGATGATAGTTATCCGGAAAAATCTATTTTAATTAAAATTATTGTAATCAAACAAACAGGGGAATAATGTCATACCTTCTGCTGTCATTATCGAAAGTTTCTTGACTGATAAAATAAAATTACTAAAATTAATAGCGGGAAAGAGCTGTAAATGAAAAGTATTTCCTTTAAGGTCGGCCTGATATATATTCTTTTCTCGGTATTCACTATTTCTTTATTTACCGTGTCTATTTATATAGAACAAATTGGATTGATTGTTAAGAACAGGGAACTGGAAGCCCTGTTACGGACAGAGAAAGTATACGTACCCCTGAAATATTCCCTGCTCGATTCCCTGGATATTGATTTACATCAAGTATCACGGGATGTGCTGATTACGAAACTCAACCTCATTCTGGATGAAATTACAAATGAAGAATACCTGATTTTTACCGAAAAGGGTGAAATCCTCTACAAATCTTCCGGGGAGTTGACCCTTGATGAAAATAACCGGACTGATGCAATAAGTGCTATTGCCAATAAAGAGTTCATGAACCAGGCATACCTGCTGCAAACCAATGACACCGATGAAGCAGATTTATATATTCCTGTGGGGACAGGCCGGACTGAGGTTATTATTCTTTTGTTCAAATATAAAATGGAAAATCTCGAGACCAACCTGTTAAGCTTATACCGGGTCGTGATTACTGTCATTGGTATCGTACTGGCTTTTCAGATTATCTTTGCCATTGTGTTTTATTCCATGGTAATCAGGCCGGTAAAAGAGATTAATAAAAGAAGTCTGGAAATAAAAGGGGGCAATCTTTCCTCCCGTGTCAGCATAAAAAGGAAGGATGAATTGGG
>JAFGQK010000299.1 GCA_016935735.1 Spirochaetales bacterium
ACTTGTAAATTCTACTTGCCCTAATCGCATGTGTGGCCGGAGGGTGTCTCCGGTCTGCTTTTTATTTCGACTTTTTGGACAGCCCCCCCTATTGTTGTTTTTATTAAGGTGGTCCGCGCTTTCGGTGATCAGCTTATCCAGTACATGCTTTTTATTCGCACTGCTGCCTATGCTGTAGACATATGTCGTACTCACCCCTCCCTGTTTGATCACTGCGGTATATTGATTGTAATTCCCCGCTTCCCCGTTGTCGTGGTACACATAGGAAGTATCAAACATCTCCCTCCCGTGCCTGTCTGTCAGGTACTCCCTGGAGATTTTGTAATATTCCATATAACCTGCATAAAAATGCCTTGTGTACATGCCGGAAGCAGGCACAGCATACTCAAAGCACCGCTTGTTCTTGAATCCGCCGGCGGCAGTCCGCATGCTTGTGATGCTTTTCAGCATGATATAGACATTCTGCCAGTGGCTTGTGTACTGGTCAAAGGTGAAATCCGCGGGGCCTTCTTCGTATTCATACCCGGTTATGTTTCCTTCCGGGTCTGTGTGTGATACGAGGACAAAAGGTTCCCTGTAATCCACAACATAATTCTTAAGGCCTTCGCTTGCCGGGTAATTGCCCGATGTTTCCACACTCTCATACGTGTACCGGACACTCCGTGTTTCTGTGATCCGGTCCCTGTTTCCGCCGGGAAGTTTCACCCCTAGTATCCACATCCCAGCTTATACTTTCCAGGTTACTGTTTACGTCGTAAGAAAACCGGATCTTTCTATCCAGGGTGTCCACCGCGACGGTCAGCCTGTTTTCACTGTCATAGAAGTACCAGATCCTGTTCATACCGCTTTTGTCTTCCTGCATCATAAGCCTGCCGTCCACCCGGAACCAGTATTTCTCGTTGGTTTTAAAAATCAGCACATACTCACTCCTGTCCGGTTCATGGTCCGCCACATCGTATGCCGCCTGTAATCCGGAAAGATCGCCGAACTCTTCATAAGAAATACTTAAGCCCGTTGCCCGGTGATAGAACCTCATGTCCTTTATGTCGTACCACAGGATGTTGGAGTCGGCCTTATTGTCGATCTTCATACCTGTCCGGTCGATCTCGTACACATTCCCGCCAAGGACCAGGTTCAGCACCGCATCCCGTCCGCTTGTATCCTCATACACATACGGGAGGTTCGACGACCACCCAACACCTAAGTGGTTGTACTTTTCTATGGTATCGCTTCCCAGCCTGTTTCTCCCGGTATCCGGGTCCCGGTACATGGTGTACACATTACTCCTGTTCAGCACCCAGACACGCCCGAAGCTGAAATGATAGCCCGCCCTCTTCGGGAGACTCACGTCGGTAAATCCCAGTGTAAGGTTCCCTGTCTGGGGGTTTACATCCCCTGCTTTCTCGTTAAAGGGCAGGTTCATGCCGGTGTCATAGCGTGTGTCTGTCTGGGCAAAGGCGCCCCATGAACAAACAAGAAAAATGAATACAAACAGTGAAATGTACGTTTTCTTAGTATATATTTTATTTTCCATAGGTCACTCCATTTTTGTCCGCTGTTACCGCGGCTTTCTGTAAGTCTACCTTAACGGTGATGGACTCTCCTTCCATGGTACCGTCGGCAAGCATCCTGTATACAAACAGGGTAACGATAATATAGCCGTCCGAGAAATTCTCCGGCGTGATATACCGCCTGCACACCGCACCGGTGTGGGTGTTGGCGGTGGAGAAGGATTCCTGGGTGGTGATGTAGTCGTCATAGGTGGTGTTGTCTGTAGTCACGATTGTTCCCTCTGTCCAACTTACAGTAAACTGTTCCCAGAAACATTCATGCCATCCACCTCCAGTAGATGAACTTAGATTAACTGAATTATCATCAGTTACAGATTCTCTTTTAATCACCCCATCCTGCCGGCTGGTGGCATAGCTTCGCTTTCACCCTTGCCCGGGAACAGCCAGGAACTCCTGTCCAGGAGCAGGCCCATGCCTTCGGATTCTTCGGCAGAGAGGAACATATGGTCACCGAACAGGGCGGCTTTTATCACGGGTTTTATTTTGTCGCCGTCCAGTTTGATGGTCTTGTACGCGGTTTTTGTTTCTACAATACCGTTGGCAAGGCGGCGGGTGATGGTCAGGGAGACCTTGTATTCCTGCTTTGCAGAGGCAAGAGGGTACTTGTGCACCACGACCGGGCCGTACTGGGCTTCGGAGGAGTCGCCGAAAGTCCACTTTGTCTGGGTCCAGTCGATGTTGTAACCGTGGGATGCTTCACCGGAAAAATAGACCACGAACTCGTCCTGCTTTTCGCCGTCCAGGTCACAGGTAATTACCGGGATCAGTTCGTCCCCGGCTATATCGATGGAGGTATACCCGACAAAGGGATAAGTGTTTCCTTTGTAATACATGGTGACCATTACGGGATATCCCATGGTATCCTGTTGGGTTACAAAGGTGTACATAATCTGTGCCCCTTGCTTCTGGACAACGGACTGGTTCCCGTCAAAGATGTACCACATGGTGCGTTCCCAGTCGATGTTCACCCCCGGGGTGTCAAGAACATCCAGCATGAAACTCAGCCCATTGCCACCGGCCAGTTTTTTTACCGAGAAGACGGGCTTTATCATGGACGCATCAAATACCACCTCCCCGACTTTATAAAGCGGGGTGTCGCCAAAGCGGAAGAGGGTACAGGCATAGACTACCGTGACTTTTTCACCGGACGCAGGTGCTTCTACACGGACAAGAGGTCCGTAGTGTGTATACTGGTTGTCGATAAGCCATTGCGTTTTTTCCCAGTCGATATTGGGGCCTGTGGAATCCAGGACATCGAGAACCAGGACATCACCGTCTGAACCCTGTTCGATTGTTCTGTTGACAATCAACTCCGCCCCTGCGATTTGTCCGCTTTCTATATTGATAAGCCGTGTCGCAGTCGCGGCATCGGTTCCCCCCCTCCGCATGAGGGTTAATGATACCTCCACGATGGTATTTTCTTCTATGCCGAACAGGTTGTAAATGGCCGTCGGGTCAACCTGGGTGGGCTGTTCATTGTACCCGCCTGCTACCGGCACATTCCACCTGGCCTGGGCAAAGTCGATGGAACTACCCCTCGAGTTGGAACAGGAAAAGAGTATTTTTGCCCCCACCACGTTTTCCCCTTCTTTTAAGGTGAGTATCTCGTAGTCGATAACCGGCTCGATGGGCGCGGGTTCCACATTCACGATAATGGTCGTTGTTTCGGTCAGGCCGTCGTTCATCCGGGGGACCGTGAGGGAGACGGTGTAGTTTTCGTAGATGCCGCTTTCCGGGAACTGATACGCAAAGGAACTCACGCTGTCTTCCCGGTGCAGGACAATCCCGTCGCCATAAACATGCCACCTGGCCTTGTACCAGTCGATGTTCCCCAGGGAGTGTTCCCCGGAGAAACGGTAAAGCCGCTGATTGGCTTCGTCGATCTCGTAGGTAATAACCGCTTTTACGTCAGCGAAATCCAGGTCCACGGTCAGGTTTTTTTCGATCACATCCGTGGCAGGCTGCCCGGTTACCGGGATTCGTCTTACGGTTAAGTTGACGTTTATCTTATGGCTGTAATTGTCCAGCATAATGATTGTTTTCGAGCCTGTTGTGGGTATGGAGGGCGGAGCCCCGGGTCCCGACACGATCCAGGTGGTGGATGCCCAGTCGATCTTTGCCCCTTCCGTTTTGCCGGCATCAAGTTCTATGTAGCTTGCATCATCTGCCAGGACATACTCGATTACAGGATGAATATCGCTTACCACGTTTATAATTACAGGTTCGGATATACTGGTGTGAATATTTTTATCGTCCGATGCCTTCAAGAGGATCGTCTTCTGGCCGCTGGTGGCAAACTCATAGTAATAGTCCTGGGTTGGACCGGCTGTAATTTCCTGGTTGTCGATAATCCAGCTGAACCGCCATTGGGTCTCTTCATCCGGTTTCCGGTCCGAACACCTGGATATCGAACCTTCCTTCATCAAAGATAAAGAGCCGGTTTCCGTGGAAAGCAATATGTGACGGTTTAATGAACTGCCCTTCTTTATCGCCGAATGAACCGAAGAATGATTCAACCTTCAACGAACCGGTAAGTTTAATTATCCGCTGGTGATAGAAATCGGTAAGCATCACACCGGCCGGATCCCAGGCAGTATGGGTGTTTAATTCCATATCGATCGGCCGCACAATCTCGTTTGCCCTTATTAAAAGAATACGCCTGAATATAGTGCCGGATTCAAATACCATGGCCAGTTCCAGAGAAGTCACCGCTTCTCTTGATGCTGTCCCGGGGTTAATAAAGACATCCTCTACAAAGAACACCCGGTCCTCATTTATTGCTGCTTTTTTCCAGCCTGAAAAATCACCGTCCCCTGTATCCCGGGTTAAAGGATCGGACAGGTAAATTTCCATTTTTGCATCAATCCCGCTATTCACCCTGCCCACAAGGGTCATGGGCGCAAACCGGATAGAGTCCGCGGCTGGAAAGATTATGCTGGTAATATTGTTTTCAACTGTTATTGTGTGTTCGGAAAAATTACCGACTTTATCGATTGCCGTCAGTACTATTTCATTCATACCGTCGTATACAAGCGGGATTTCATTGATCACAAAGCTGCCGTCCTGATTAAATTCCACGGGATTCCCGTTGCACCGTAACACATTCAACGAAACGTCGTTGATCGCGTCTGCCGTTCCCGTAAGCTTTACCGCGTACAGGACATCACTATGATCATGAAGTTTTTTAAACGTGATCTTTGATGCATCGAATTCGGGTTTATGAATATCAACAAAGAACGTCACCCAAACCTCGGGAGATTCCTCTCCATCATACACCGCTTTCACCCGGAAATTGTGGTAGCCGTCTGTAAGGCCGAAAAGTTCGATACTCCGCCACTCGGAATTCGGCGCGCTCCAGCCCTGGTAGTCAACGTTGCAGGAATAAGCGATATCCGGTTTGAATACCCCTTCATGATAACCGCGCCAGCTGAATATCACATTGTTATACCCGATTAATGATGGCACACTGTTGGTAAGGACTACTTCCGGGGCTTTAGCCGAGTTATAGACAGTAAACCCGGCATGCCGGTATATATTGTCCGCTTCCACCCGGAGGTTTATCATGACATAGGAAAGCCCTTCTTCGATATCCAGGATATGCAGGATGACAGAATTACCGGCGCTGTCGGAACTATTTAAAACATCACTGTATGTCTGCCGGGTTTTACTGGTTTCGGAAATAACGGTTAATTCGTAAAGAATGCCGGTTTCTATATTGTTCTCTTTATATTCCAGGTACACCTGTGCGGAACCGTTGTGCCTGTCCAGATGGAGAAGGGAAAAATCAACAATGTCCAGGCTTTTCGTGTCCGAAATGGAGAAATCCTCTGTTATTTTCTTCCACTCCAGTGTGTCATTCCAGGACTTATAAGACTCCCCCTTGTATTTAAGAGAAATAATACAATCATACATGCCATAACCAGGCAGGATATCATCATAGTATATATCCACAGAGCCGCTGTCATTGAGTTTAAACTCCCCGGAGGAAACAGGTCCGGTTCCATCCGGTTCCCATACCAGGTAGCCGACAGCAAACTGACGGAAAATCTCTTTACCCCCTGTCCCCGAACCGGAACCCGCTGTCACTTCCAGTTTGTATTCAATAGTCTCGACCTTGTTCCCGGTCTCGACCTGTTTCTCCACCTTATGTACGGTCATGGAAGCATCCGGTATAACGCCCTGTGAAAAAAGGCTTGAAGCATCAAGGTTCAGCATCGAAGCATCAAATGCAGCATCAAAATAAAAAGAATGTATATCCCAGCTTACGGGTCCGTGGGATGTTATATTGTTAAAACTGAAACGTATGCAGCTTCCCGAAAGCGGGAGCGGGGTGGGTTCGATATCATCCGGGCTGAACACAAGCCACTGTTTTTTATCCTGTAAATAGTAATAATCCTGGGTAACATAGAGTGTCGCGGAAACAACCGTATCGTTTTCTATGTAATTGATTGTGGCGGCTATTCCCGAAAAGACCGCATCATCCGTTTCCACCTGGTATGAATCATCATAACCAAGAGAAAAGCTGATATCCCCTTCCACATCACGGATAATCAACGGCGTAATATCCTTTAATATAAACCGGGATTTGTCACTTTTAGTAAAACTGTACATTTGCCGGTAGCAGCGGCCCTTTATAAGCATTTCCGCCTGTACAATATACCGGCCCGGCAGTAAAGCCCGGATATCGATCCCGTGTGCTTCAGGACCGCTTACAAAGAAATCCGGTTCGCTGACAGCCCTGTAACTCCCGTCTTTAGAACTTATGGTAAAGACCGGATCCTTTATGTCCGTATCATCTATTCCGGCAGCTGTAATGGAAAGAGCGCAGGGCGGACCATCCGTATAAGAAAAGGTAAGAGGATTTGCCAGTATATTCTCTTCGGCAATAACTTCTTTATACACAGATCCGGTATAGACAGAGTTGAAATGTATACTGTCGATATATCCTTCCGCAAAGGTATCCAGATTTTTTTGTGCCCCGATACAGACATTATCATTATATGAACAGTCTATAATCTTTACCCGGGGATTGCTGCTGTCGTAAAGGAATATATACTCCTCACATACAGGATTTGAATCACCTTCCGTATAGGTGATTTTAACTTCATTCAATCCTTCAATAAGATCTCCTTTATAGATATTTACTGTATCGCTGATAGTTCCGTCTACCACCTGCCCGCTACTTGATATCTCATTCCAGATGAGCATATCGTTTACAGAGACGTCTACCCGGGTGCCGGGATCCCTGGATATGCTGATACCGGGAAGGGACATGGCAGAGTCCTCTGCATCATAATAGGTCTGGAGTTCCACGGGGAAATGTATTATCGTTGGCTGTATATCCAGGGGCTCTTCCAGTTGAAAGATATAATCTTCCATTCCCGGTTTGGCATACATGGATGAGGAAATGGTATACCCGTCCCGGGTCACAATCCGCCACTGGATCCTGTTCCTGCCATATTTTACCCCTGTCAGAATGCGTTCCTGCCCATTATCTATAAGCTTGTACATCCCTTCTCCGGGATTAACCTCTGTCAGTTCCCCGGATATCTTTTCCTCGTAATTAACCAGCAGGTGTAACCGTGTACCCGCCGGGATAAAACGGCTTATGCCGATTCGTAATGACTTTTCTTTACTGCGTATTTCCCGTGGTGTCCAGAGTGACGGCGCCATGCCTGCAGCAAAATCCGGCACGATATATGTATCTGAAAAGGATTTAACAGTCTCAAGGCGAAGCATCTTTCGCATATAGTGTAAAAACGGGGGAGTCGGAATAAATGCAAGATGGTATTCCATGTCCTCACAGTCTTCCGGCATGGTAATCATCGCCCTTACTTCAAACCGGTTGGCCATATCCAGTGGAATGATTATTTCGGTTGATCCATTTGAAAATTTCACATCGGAACTGTAGCTTTTGATTTTTAAATTGGTGAGTTTATACAGGGAAAGTACCTCTCCATGGATAATATACATACGGGAAAAAACATATGGTTCTACACCTGTGTCCGCGGATGTTTCATGAATATCCAGTACGATCTTTTCGCAGACTTCTGCCTGGTCGAATACATATGATGTAATTGCTTCCTTTTCAATATTCGTTATAAATATTTTCTGTTCTTCTTCTGCCAGATTATAGAAAATCTCCGGGTATAGTCCGGACTTCCTGTCTATCATATATTCATGCTTCGCCCCGCCGGGATTTTCAACATAGATAATCAATCTCTGTTTTCCCGGGGTAAGACGGATTATCTCACCGGAAAAAGTACCTGATTCATAACCGCTTCCCAGGTGCATATAATCTGGATTAAGTTCCTTATCCGGAATTCTGGTGAACACACCCCGGCTCTTAAGAACAAGTCTTTCCATGCCCTGTGAATAGTCATACGTATATAATTCGTATCTCGTATGAGCCCCGGTAAGGCCATAGTATTTGCCGGATACAAGTATTTGAGTTTCATCGGTGTGATATTCATTCCCATTATCCGGCATAACAGGATTATCTTCCTTATTGGTTATAACAATATTCGATAGTCCGTTCACGGATTCAAACAACTCGACATTGAACTTGAGTGTGGCAGTTTCCCGGGCACCGTTGATACAGGAAATTTCCACAGGCACCCTGTTTTCCGATGAGTTGATGCGGTAATTGCATGTAAAGGAATTGTCCCTTTCCAGTGACAGTTTTATTTCCTGTACATATACTTCTTTTACCGTGGGATCATGTATAAAACCGTGAATGGGTAAATACGTAAACTCATCTGCGGACCGAGGAAGCCTGGCAGGTACTTTTTTATGAACTGTCATATTCGACACAGCCGGACTTATGTTGCCCACATCATGTATTCTCACATAAAAGGAAAGATACCTGTTATTTCCCTGAAGCGTGGTAAATTCCACAAAAATAATTTCCTTTCTTATCCCTGCATCGTACTGTTTTTCCACGGTAAAGTAATCGCTTTTCACTTCCACAAATCCCGGTAGGGAAACAGGCGTCTGTCCTATGGCAGGTGATACCGGCTTCCCGGTCTCATCCATAACAGCGAACCCGAAATCAATAATACCCGATTTAAGATCTATTGTATCCACTTCGAAATGAAAGCCGGAAATACCTTCTATATCACCATTTATATAATGAAAGGCGGCTTCGGCAGATGCCGGGTAGTTGCTTGTAAAATGGCAGAGTCTGGTTGTTGCCAGTTCCTCGCCATATCCCAGGTAGAAGGTATCATGTGATGTTTTAAATAATCGCAGATTTTCCTGTACAATATCCACCCCGTCTGCCGCATTATAAGGATTTGTAACGACTCCATCTGTTACAAGGCTGATGTTCTTATAATTAAAAAGGATATGGCCTTTTCTTACATTATAATTGTCACTCTCGTTTATCCTGTGTATAAAATAAAACTCATTATCTTTAAAATCCGCACCTACCAGGGTTTCGCCGGGAGCAAAATCCAGCTCGATTTCTCCCGGAATCAGACGGTGGGTGGCTTTATTTTCCATGACAGTAAAAGCAGAATTCCCGGATTCTCCTTTATTGATAAGCAGGTAAATATTATAATCTCCGGTTGTGTATTCACCCGCGATCACCCGTGTTACCCCGGTACCCGGATCATATATATCCCGGTCCAGATTTTTTTCCCGGAACCCTGCATTTTCAACTTTCTGGAATATTTTTACCCTCCGATCACTTGTTCTTATAACAGCGGTATATGCATCGGAACTCAGTTCAAACTGGGTAATAAACAGGCTGTTGGGCAAATATTCTTTCTTTACCACCGATGTTTTCAGACGGCCGTTATCATTCTCGAGTGTATAGAGATTAAAGGAAAAGAGATGTGAATAATCGTTTCCATACAGGTAAATAGTCCCATTATTATTTTTTATAAACTGAACATGCGGGATGGGCTGTCCAATAACAATATTGGTTAACACCGTCCCCTGGAGTATATAAAGTCCCGAATCCCCGCTGGAAAACAGGTTGGAAACACCCAGGAGAATTCCAATATCCGTCTCACAAATGTCATAACCATACATATCGGGCCTTGAAATACGAAGCTGCCAGTCACTGGAACCATATTCTTTTTCATAGATCTTTAATGTATTGTTCTCGTTTATTAATGTAAATATATTACCGTCTCCGGTTTCTATTACATCCATCACTTTTTTTTGTGATTGTGAAAATTCAGTTTCTTCAATAACAGTATTCTCTATGGTTTTCAGTTTTAAACTTCCGTCGTTTGTCAACTGGATATTCGAACCGGCAAGGGGATCGGCAGGTTCATCCGGATTATGGAATACACTCATCTTGTACGGGGTATCCAGAATGTCCGTAGTATATATATTGGGCTGGACCAGATTGATCCAGAGCCGGCTGGAATCCACATACACATACCGGTGAATCTCATCTTCCCAGGTCCCGCCCTGCTTATTCCTGTATGCGATTATCTCAATCTCACCGGTATCCAGACCTTCAAGGGGGATGGGAACATTATTCCTGAACATATACGGGACACTGGACTGGCTTTCGAAAGTTCGGAGTATATACTACCCGAAATACTTTTTACCGCGTATTGCAGGGTGGTATCTTTGGGATACGAACCGTCGCTATACTCCGGTAAAAAAACTTCCGCACCATCAAGTGCATAGAAACTCCCTTCTCCCTGTTTCCTGTATACCTGGTAACTATCCACGCCGGAAACATCCGTCCAGATAACCCTGAAATCTATCCCGTCCCTGAGGACTGTCACCGTAGATGGAGGGGGAGCTGGTTTATCCGGTGTCGGTTCAGCTATTGGTTCCCGGGTCGGCTCGGGTGAATTTGTCGGATCGTTCATGAAAGGGCAGTTCACGAGGGTAAGTAAAAGGGGAATGCATAAAAGAATTGTTTTTACGTAAAATATATTCTTCAAGCTTTTATAGTGCATTATTCACCTCCGGAAATAATTATCTTATATCTATTGAGGAAGATTATCAGAGTCTGATACTTAATATTTAATGATATAAAGCACATACGTATTATCGCTTCGGGTTTCAGTTGTAATTCTACCGGAATTAGGTCCACTTATACCTACACCAAATGAACCTGTAGAGACCCCATTAATGCGATGTAAGGCAGTATATGGATTTGCAGCTGACGAAGCTATTGAGGTAATTATGGTAACACTACCACTATGCTGATGCATCTGAAACGCATCATCCTGCCATGAACCGACTTCCGCACCGATCACGGTCCCTGTCTGCGGATTGATCCGGTTGGCCGCATCGGGGTCAGCATTACTTCGAGGTGCAGTCGGCGGGGTTAAACCGTCTGTTCCGGCGGCATTCTGCATGGTGCTGACACCACGGATAAAATCACCCCGCAGGTCCGGCAGCCGGGCCTGAGTTTCCGCAAGTCCTGCAATATAAGGGTGATCCGCATTATCCCCGGCTGCTGCCCGCAGACCGTCGACTATTTCCGTAAGTTCGGGATTTATGCTTTTATCGATGACAGACCCGTCGCAGATAAGCCAGCCTTCCGGTTCAATGGAAAAGGCATAGGGCATAATCGTGCCCACGGGCATGACAAACCCTGTCGCGTCCATTATCCTCCCGGAAGCTTTTATATTCCCGGCCACTTCAAGCTTCTCATTCGCACTTTCCACGCCAATTCCCACATTCCCGCTGGGGAAAATCTGGAATGCTTCCTGGGCATAAATAACTAAAATTAATGCAAAAAAGCCAAATACCAGGCAAAATACTTTTTTCATGGATTCCTCCTCTTGTTGTTTTCCGGGGTTAAAACTAATACGCATACTATGCGGTTCTGTTTACAGATCCATACCCCGGAAAACAATCAATATAAACAGATATGTTCGAAGTAAATGTACAGGTGCAAGAAATACGTTTTTTTGTATTTCCACTATTTACTTACATTTTCATAAAGAGCAAAAAGCATGCCAGCAGCATAAATTCGTTTACGGAAGTGCGTATTATCGTTAAAAAATACGAATTTAGCCGAATTTATGAAGAGAAATCACCTGAAATAATTTGCCCGGAACCACATTTCCATGTAATTTCCCCTGTTTTTTTAAAAGGAATCCCGCCAATTCCATTAAAACCCATTGAAGATTTTCAATTAATTAAAGCAAATTTCCTTTTTTCAATGGGTTTTTCCCTTTGGAACTCCATATCAGAACAGGATAACCTGTCTCACCTTGAGATACAATTAATATACTTCTTATAAGTTATTTAAATATTAGATAAGTATAACTATCTCACATTAAGACACATAAGTCTCAATTTGAAACAATGATTTACTACTTTTTTAATTTTTCAATCTCTTCTACGGACAATCCTGTACAATCGGCAATCAGGTTGATATCCAGGCCATGTTCCAGCATTTTCAAGGCAGTTTCTATTTTCCCTTCTATTTTCCCTTCTATTTTCCCTTCTATTTTCCCTTCTATTTTCCCTTCTTCTTTTAGCTTTAAAGCAGTTGTCATGGCTAATTCTCCTCCTTCCTCTGATATCTCTTTTAAAGTGCTTACAATGGTATTTATTTCAAATTTATTGCTACTATATAAATATACAAGAATACTCTTTAAAAATCCAGTACCCTCTTCACTTTCAAAATATTTTTTTCCGATCTCTAAAAATTCTTTTAAATGATTTTTCAAATAATCAAAGTGAAAGATGTGTTTCATTAATAAAAACAAGATTTTATTGGCTTCTCTTTTAAACATTTGATTTTTTATCTGTTCGTCTGATTGTCTTGAAATATCTGTAAAAATGATATCAAAACACGGAATAAAATTAAGCAGGAAATCATCTATTCCCTCAAAATATTCAGAGATTTTTTTTATTTTCCATTTATCTTTACCGTGATAAAACAGGATAGGAATAACCGGGGTAAAAGCCTGTTTTTCTTTTAATTGTGTTTCCCAGATATTAATCATATATTTTAAAACCTGGAAAAGAGGATAATCCAGTTTATAACTTTTATGTTCAAACAGAAGTGTTATTTTGATTATTTCTCTCCCCCTGTAGTTACACTGGTAAACCAAATCGGAAAAATATTCCTTTAACTCTTCGGTTGTATAAGAAGATTCATCTGGACATAAAGTACTCATATCAAGGTTTTGAATAAGTTCCGGGGGACACGTTCCACGAATAAAATCAATCGCATTCTCAATATGGCCCTCTGTTTGTCGAAAAATCAAATCATGGGGATTGTTCACACTCATAATCTATTGCCTTCTTTTCTCATTCATTAAAAAGTAAGTATAACACGATTCATCAAATTAGTGGAATAGAAACTTAGAAGTTAGAAGGTTTTCCCTGGAGGTGTACTTTTGTAACTTTTTCAACTTTACCTGTAATGCAGTAGATGTAAGAAAAGAATCTGAGTAAATGTACATCGAAAAAAATGAAACCCTATCTGCCAGCTAAAAGATATTTCTGAAAATAATATATGAAGTAAGTAAGGGCAGTTGTGAGTCAACTTGAATTAATCAACAGGAACTAATTAAGATACTTTTTTCTCTTTTATGAAAAAGGTAAGGAGAATCATGGCAGTAAGAGCAAGACCTGCACCGGTAAGGAAAGCCGCTGTCCCACCTCCTTTACCGGCCAAGGTATAGATAAGGCCAAAAAGCATACTTGCCGGGAGTGCACTCAGACCGATGGAAAAGTGGTATAAGCCATAGGCGCTTCCCCGCACCTCCGGCGGGGTGAGGTCTGCGACAAATGCCTTTTCAGTCCCTTCGGTAAAAGCATAATAAAAAGAATAAATTCCGAAAAGAATCAGAATTACTACAAATTGAAAAGCACCTTTTATCCTGTCTACAAAAGCGAACCCGGTATAGACAAGGGCATAGACAGCCCAGCCGATATTTATCACCTTTTTCCTGCCGATCTTATCGGAAAGAGCTGAAAGGGGAGTGGAGAAAAGGGCTTTCAGTATATGAAAAAACGACCAGATAAGGGGGAGCACCAGAATGTTCACCAGTTTTATTCGCAGGCCGGGATCTGAAATCAGCCCGAGGATATAATTGATAACCGGTATCTTCTCTGCTATTTCATAGACAATACCTGTTTTACTGATTACTTCTTCAACACGAAAGAGGAGGAAAGCATCGGATGAGTTTCCCAATGTAAAAAGTATGACAATAAAAAGATAAAAAATGTAATTCCTGTCAAACCGGGAAAGAGAAAAGGAAAACCCGGAGGATTTACTGTCTTCGCCCTTTTTTTCCCTGACAAAAAGAACAAGGATCAAAACAGCGAATAATCCCGGAACAATGCTAAAGGCAAAGACAAACCTGAGTGCGTTCTGAATAGAGCCGTTCCTGCTTATGGAGAAAAAGACAACCAGCATGAGTAAAGCCAGGATGGGGCCTATGACAGCTCCTGCATGATCCATGGCGCGATGAAATCCGAAAGATTTTCCCCGGATATCTTCACTCGTGGATGCCGCGATGAGAGCATCCCTTGGAGAGGTGCGGATACCCTTGCCTATCCTGTCTGCCATACGGACAAAGACAATCTGCCATCCATTGCCTACAATACTGGTAAGGGGCCGGATAAATGTCGATATGGCATACCCGGCAACAACGAACAGCTTTTTCTTTTTCATTTTATCCGAAACGATTCCCACTACAAGCTTTAACATACTGGCTGTTGTTTCTGCAACTCCCTCAATCACTCCCAGCACCAGGGGACCTGCCCCCAGGAGAAGGAGAAATGCCGGGATAAGGGGATACATCATTTCCGTGGCCGCATCGGTGAAAAAGCTTACCAGTCCCAGCATAACCAGTATAAAAGGAAGCTTCTTTTTCTTTCCGTTTGTCATATCGTTCTCCATAGTTGAATTATACTATCTTTCATTATTTCATAGCATTAATGTATGGATATAATCAAATATTTTTTTTACAAAGATACAATCCATTCATCTTCCTCGTCCTTCTTCATATGTGAATCCAGTGAATGAGAGATCGTAATTCTGCCGGGTTTGCCCTGTTTTATATAGAGTGGAAGAACGAATGAATACCGGAGGTACTGCAGGGGAGTCTCGAATAATCGCAGCCCCTGTGATACACTGTACCGGGGTTGAATGATCAGCCGGTTCTGTTCAGAATCTATACTGATGGTCTGTACAATATTATCTTCCCGGTTGAAAATAGTTAAAACCCGTACAGAGGATTCTTCCGTTGTCCCGGCTATCTTTTTCATTTTTCCGTTTATTTCAATCCAGGCAATGGTTTCCTGTAAGCAAGACAGGTTTGTATTGTTTTCGATCTCCACTTCTATAAATCGCTCGCCCCGGGTGGTCATGATTTCGTAAATAAAAGTGATGAATGATTTCTTTTTATAAACCCGGAACTGCTTTGTCAGGGAAACCGTATTAGCTTTTGCTTTTATAATGATTTCATACCACTCACTGCAATCTTTCGTGGTCTCCTGCTTGAAATCCGCTGTATCAAATGATCCGATTTCTTTTCCTGTTTTACTATCACGTAGCCGGACAATCTGGTTTACCGGCAGCCGTGTGTCATAATCCTTTAATACATTCTTTACCTTTAAACTCTCGACCGGCTTCATTTTCGTTTTTGTCCCTGAAAAAGGCGGCTCCTCGAGGAGTTTCCGGTATAACGACATTGCTTCTTCATTTGCCGGTTCTTTTTCAACGATTGCATCACATACCGGCTTTAATGATGTTACCATGTCCTGAAACGCCGTATAAGTGATGGTATCCATATCGATCAGATACCTATCTTTATCAAAGTCATCCAGGGATTTATCTGCAATGGTGATGAACCGATAGTACAGGTCAAGTTTCTCTTTGAACCAGTCTGCCATTTTTCTTGCATCATCATGATACGGTTCCCTGATAAGGTTTATTGTATTGATTACTGACAGGGGATTCCCCGTATCAAAAAGAATCCAGTCGAAAAGTGTCCCCCCGTTTTTTAGGCTGATTATCACCATCATCCGGCAGGTCATGATAATGATGTCCGGGATTCTCTTTTTCTTTTTATCCTTTATGGCGATACCTGCTTCCCGTAATTCATCTGCACATCCACCCATAAGATCGAACCGGTAAAAAAGGGCATTCCCGCTTGAAAAAAGGTTCTTTTCCTCCAGGGCAGCCAGGTAAACAGATACGGCAGCGGCGATCCCCCACATCATGTCATGACGGAGGTTGGCAAGGTATCTTCCCCCGAATACCCCGTGCCAGGATCCGCAGTTCACCGTTGCCCTTCCCAGCAGGTTAAGGATCAATTCTTTCAACTGTTCATTATCCACCTGTTTGATTGTAAGTTTATAGAGGAATAGCCATAACCGGTGATATTTATAACTTTCAATGTATTTCAGCCAGAAATTTTTCCACGGGACTCCTTTTTCCAGGATTTCCAATTCCTTCTTTTCTTTTTTTGTCAGAAAAAAGTTTGAAATACATTTCTTCCTGCAATGACTCGATTGTTTTCTCTTTTTTAAGGCATTGAGGAGTATGGTATATTTCTTTATTTCGGTATTGGACAATTTTTCATACAAAAGGATTTCTTCATCCGTGATCACCTTGTTATCCATTTTTTCGAAAAGGGCATTATAACAAAGTAGTTGTGCTTTTAATGCATCGACCTTCGTGGTCAATTCATTCAACCGTTCCTGATTGTCAGTCGTATGGGCCCACCAGGTCATTTCTTTATAAGCGCCAAAGGGGAGGTTGATATATCCGCAGCACGCAGTTTTTTCCAGTAACTGATCGGCAGGGAGATAATTTGCATAGTGATTATTGAGTTTCGCTTCCAGTTCACTGTAAAGCCACTTTTGCGCAGAGGCCGGATACTCATTATGCTGATTTCTTCCCCCAAGGTGCCTCCAGAGATTTACCTGTTTTTCTCCATCCCCGACCCATATCAGGGATTGATTATGGGAAAATCTGTCCTTTTGCGTTTCTTCCCACAGCTTTACCAGGGTTTTTTTCACTTTTTCATCCATACTATCAACCTCATTTATCCGGGTAATGAAATCATTGTTAAATATGACATAATGCAAGGATTCATCAGTAAATGGCAGAAATGGATGTCTGATAAAGAATTGCTCCATTAATTGTGTATTATTGTTGAATAAGGTGATCACTTTTTTTCTGGTAATACTCCCTTTTAAATACCCCTCTAACCAGTATGAAATAAATCTGCCCCCTTCTCTCGGTTTTTCACAAAGCCAGTAGGGCCGGGCTTGCCGGTAATCCCTGTTTGCCGGGAGAATATAAAAAGGATCCTTTTCCTTAAGCTCATCATCCAGGATAAAATATCCTCTTAAGTCTTTTTCGGAAAATTCATTGCCGGTGAAACCGGAAGCCCGGATTTCCCGTTTACTCATTTTATAGAAAAGGTGATCATCAATTGCGGCCTTGTTAATCCCGAGTTTCCTTAATTCCCTGGTAAAAATGGCAAAATAACCTGGCTCCCATATCCGTTCAACCAGCCAGTATCCTGATGGCATCATGCCAAAGAAGTTCATTACATCGATAGAGATGCGTGTCTGCCTTACCGCTTCTTCCATGGGTAACGTGCTTGCCAGGGATTCAAAATAGGGGCTTACAAATAACTCAAAATGGGGCTTTTCATCCGGGTTTCCTGTCACGTTTCCCCGCACCAGCTTTACAAATCTTTTAAGCCATTCAGGGTGTTCCTGCGCCATCCATGTGATGAGAGTCCCTGTCAGATGAACCGTTTCTATATACCCTGTATGTGGATTGTTCAGGATAAAACTCTCCCACACCGTAAGCTGCATAAGATAATACTTATAAAGAACATCCATAAGATCTTTTACTCCTTTATATATTCCCTTTGCAACATTTCCCAGGGGCTGGTGCCAGTGAACAATGTTTGTAATGGACGGCAGGTCCTGTTTTATAAGTTGTTCCGGGATATAAAGGTCCTTTATGGTGTACTGTTCATCATGGGCAGGGGGATTGATGATGTTCTTTAAAGATAAACCGGTCCCGGATGATCCCGCAACTTTTTTTATATAATAAACAGAATTCTTTAACGAGTGAAAACGGGGGTTTGGAGGGTCAGGCTGGATATGATTACTATTGTTTGTTATATTCTCTTTCAATAGTTCTTTCTTTGCTGTTAACGTTTCTTTATCTATTTTCATGATAACCTCCTTAAGAAAACAATCCGGATTTGTTTTTCTTGATACATCATATTTGTTTTATCAGGAAAAAAAAGAATACTTATTCTTATCCTTTCCTGTCCGTTCGGGGCTACTATTTTTGTCATGCAGGGGGATAAGAAAAATGAGCCTTACAGGAGATTTGTCCGGGATTGATTTTTCATCATTTTTTATGAACAATTATTTCCGGGAAGGAAGATAAGGGGAATCAGTCACTTTGATATATTTTATGATGAGTAGTTTAATTATCATGATGATTAAATCCTCTTTAGTATGTACATTGCATTTCTTGTAAATCTTTTGAATACGCTGGCCTACCGTATTTTCTGATGGAAGATCCATCTTCTCCTTAATTTCTTTATAGAATTGACCTTCGAGTAAGTACAGGGTAATTTTAACCTGGTCGGAATTGAATTTCAGTTCCCTTAACATTTCTATGATTTTCTCTTTACCAAAGAACTCTATCAGGTTAAAATTATCGATCTCGCCTAAAATTTCTTCCTGTTGTTTCTTTATTTCCATATGAGCTGTTTTTATATCAGTTACCGCTTTACTATCTCCTTCGGGAATAACCTGCTTCCTTTTAGGAAGAAGCTGGGAAATAATCAGCAGGAAGGTCATAGCGATATCTTTGGACTCAATAAATGAACGAAGCAGCCTGAAAATGAGGAGAAGAAAAAGCGCGGCCAGTATTCCAATGATAAGGGGCAGCAGCCCCGGTAAACTATGCAAATAGAGGAACAGAAACAATTGTGTACAGACTATAAGTACCGGGACAAGGAGGGAGACTATAGGCATTCCGATAGCAAAGAAGGAAAGAGTCTTTTTTTCACTCACAACCAGGAAGAGATTCAGAATTATAAGCACTGGTATATAAAGGATAATAATTTCAAAAAAGTCTGCCGGTTTTAAAAAGTTGTCTGTAAATACGGTGTTAAAGGCACTGGCCAGAATCATCACATCGGGATAACCTGTATCATAAATACTGGTAGAAAATTTTCCGCCACAGGTAGAAATATCACCTGTAAGAATCAAACTTTCCGGGGAAGAGGAAATCAGACTTCCTGTCTCAACTTCCACGAGTTCCAGCAGTCTGGCAGCAGAGAGCAGGTCAAAGGAAGCATCCCGGGGACCGGGATAATTAATAAGCATTTGCCCTTTTTCATCCACCGGTATTACCATATCCCGGGTTGCCATACGGAAATATGCGCGGGGGAGTTTTACCTGCCCGCGGCCAATTTCTATAGTGTCAGGTTTTACATCGCAGTAATGGCAGAGTGCTGCAAGGAACAGGGAGGGGTAGTATAAGCCCTCGCCGGATGTGTAGAAAAGGGGGAGCCGGCGGACAACGCCATCAGCATCGGGAAAAAGGTTGGCAATACCTGTACCTTCGGATACACCGGTAACTATTTCCGGGAAGGAAAGAGCCGCTTCCTCCAGGTTTCCCGGATAACCCCGGCAGCCATGATAATATACTTTCGGAACAAAAGCCACATCTTTTATCCTGTTGAGTATATCCGGGTTTCCTGTTGTCCGGTGGTTCAGGATCATACCTGGCAGGAAGAGTTTCCCGGTGCCGCCCTGTACCTTCATCTCTTTATATGAAAAATTGGAATCGGGATAAACAAGTATTGTTTTTGACTTAAGGTTGAGCTGTTTATTTCCCAACTTATTCAGGATTGCATTCCATATCCCGGTATTGTCTTCCGGCGGAGGTAACGGATCATCGAGAAAACAAAGCACCAGGTAAGGAGATACAGGAGCGCTGCCGGTCAGGGAGTACCGGAGCTTGAAGAAACAATCGTTAAGCCGTGTATTGTGTATAGTAAAAAAGCCGGGAAACAGGGGTGAGAGTAAATGGGGAAACAATAGTGCCAGGGACAGGATAAAACACCGGATTACCATTTTATTCACATGCATACCTGAATACTGCCATAAAGTAATAATTGAACTCCTGCGCTGTTAATTCAATCTGCTTGCCCTGGGCAGTTTCCCCGTGTGATGGGATACTGCCCGATTCCCAGGGTATAACTGCGGTATGAGCCAGGTATCTCCGGCAATGCAACCGGGTAAGCTCCATAAGGATATCGGCAAATAGCATTATTTTCCGGGATTCCGGGGCAGACCGGTATGCATCTGCCAATTTCTCGAATCCCCTTAACCGTGAAGTAGATACAAGCATACAGATTTCACCGCCGTGTACTGAATCGAAAGGCAGGATATCTGCTTTATGGAATTCACGGGGTGTATAATGGTAAGTGGTTTTATTGAATATACTGAAGTTGCCCGGAAAAATCAACCGGAATTCCTGCTGGGTTGAAAGGGTAAAGAGATACAAGTAAGAATTGGATATTGGAAGAACGTAGAGAAGCAGTTCATTTTCCGGCCGTTCATCTGCAAGTACATAATCTGTTACCGTATGGAAATTATCATCCGGCATGATTCTGCCCAGCACCCACCTGAAATTTCCGGTAGCGGGAATCTCTTCCCCGTCCAGTGCACCAGGGAAAAGACACATAAGAGCAGAGAGAAAAAGGATTGTACACAACCCCCTGGTTATCATTGCATAACTCCTTTTACATACCCTGTTTATAGTATCATAACGAAGGCTATACCCACAATCCAATGAACAGGCTGTCCGGGTTCTTTTACATCAAAGTAGCATATATCCATGAGAAACACCAGAGCCATAATTCTGTTATCAGGGATACTTTTTATGAGCTGGGCCAGGCACTACTATTTATTATCCTTGTATAAAGCATTAACCTGGTTTACCTTCCGTTATAGAGGAGTGATAGTGATGTCAAAAAGAATCGTCATAAGCCTTTTCATAATCATTGGTGCGGCAATCCTGATAACAGCGATCATTCTTGCTGCAATATCCCGGAATATGGAAATTGTACTCTATTTTTATAAGCCGGAGATTAAGGAAAGCCTGGAGGAAATCTGTGCTGCCTTTTCTGCAAGGTACCCGGGTATAAGCATCGAAACGATAATGGTGCCGGATGAATCCTATGGCTATCTGAAGTCCCTGATGGTGAGTGGTAATGCACCTGATATCATCCAGCTCCAGTCCTATAACCAGGTATTCGAATTCTCTCAAGCCGGTTATCTCCTCGATTTGAGTAATGAACCGGTTATCTCATTTATACCCAAAGAATGGCTCCCTGCCGTTTCCTGGAAGAAAAAAATATATGGAATGCCCATGGATTTTTCCGGTATCGGAATCTTCTATAATAAAGAGATATTCGCAAAATACAAGCTGACACCACCTGCGACATACCCGGAATTGAAAAGGGTATGCGGTATACTGAAAAGTTATGGTATCCATCCCTTCGCCGGGATGTTGAAAGCCAATTGGTCTGCAGGTCATTTTCTGACACTTCTCCATACAACACAGGTAAAGTCCAATTCTGCAATCCGGGAATGGATAAAAAATATGGATTTGTGTAAAGCCTCATGGGCAGACCCGGTAAATACGGATATGCTTTTTAATATCATGGATTTTTATAAACTGAACCTGGATCCCCGCGCCCCTGCCATGACCTGGCACGAACAGCAGGCCGCTTTTGCTCATGGTGAGGCAGCGATGATGGTACAGGGGCTCTGGATTTACAGCCCCTTGCTTACCACCAATCCTCACATTGATTGCGGCTTCATTCCCTTTCCACTTACCAGTAATCCGGAAGATACGAAATTCTACGCAGATGTTGATTCTGTGTTTGCCCTTTCCGCTTCGGCAGGCAAAAACAGGCAGGAAGCTGCGAAAAAATTCCTGGACTGGTTATCTTCGGAAGAAGCAATCGCCTTATGGACAAAAAAGTGCCGGCTTATTTCGGTATTTACGGGCACCGGTCTCTCTACCCTGGGTCCGCCTTTTCATGATTTGATGGAGCATACCAGGAAGAATGGGTATTATGAATGGGAATTCTGCCGCTATCCCGCTTCCGTGTACAACGATTATGTAAAAAACAGTGCACGGGCATATCTGCTGGGTATAGCCGGAAGGGCGGATGTTATAGCAGCGCTGGATAATGCCTGGAGAAAAGAGAGAAAATGTTATGGTAACCAGTAAACGGAAACAGTACCTCCATTTTTTTCTTTTTGTATTTCCGGCATGTTTTGTCTGTGTATTGTTTATCCTTTACCCCTTTATCTATGGGATATGCAGTGCATTTACAGACGCGGATTGGGGAAGCAATACTTCTGTCCATTATACCGGATTAGAGAACTTTACAGAGATTTTCGACCCTGCCGGGGATCAAAGATTCCTGCCCAGGTTTAACACTCATTATCTGTTCAAAGACAACTACGAACTCCCCCTGACAATTGAATCTGCCGTATACAAAGGGATGCTCCTTAAGCGTATCAAAAACCGGGAAGAGCTGGCGCTTTTAGAAAAGGCTTATCCGGCAGATGATAACGGGAACTATATCCTGGACCGGGGATATACGGAGTTTGCTTTGTTCGACAGGTTGATGATCCTGTCAGGCAAAAATCTGTCAGGCAAAAATCAAACCTGGTTTTCGGCAATCCTCGATGAAATCAGGGAGGCAGCCTTTGCAGGGCATCCTCTTGAAACTGTGCAATGGGAACCTGCCGCGAAAATACTCCCTGCCGCGGCACATAACGAGTTCTCCGGTCTCCTGGAACAGTATTACCTTGTTTTTAAGGTCAAGAAAATTCTAAGTACTTATCTGTACAAAACAGAATTCATTCTCGGGGTAGTGGGCTTTACCTTGCTTTATACTCTTATCAATCTCCTTATTGCCAATCCTGTCGCCCTGCTCCTGGCTGTTGCCCTAAACAGGAAAATCCTCGCAGCCAGAATCGTCCATGCATTCCTTTTCCTGCCTTATGTCCTTAGTGCCATTACCGTATCGTTCCTCTGCTCCTTCAGCTTTGAGATAGTCCTTCCTTTTATAATAGGGGAAGGCACCTGGCTCGATAATCCGGAATTTGCACCCCTTCTTATCGCCTTTTCCGGGGTCTGGCGTAATTGTGGATGCCTTGTACTGATTTACCTGGCCGGACTACAGGCCATTCCCGCAGAATACCGGGAAGCAGCAACACTGGACGGTGCCAATCATATTTACATGTTCCTGAACATCACAGGACCTTTACTCCTGCCCTCCCTGGCAATCGGGATATTCTGGACCACGGCATCTTCCCTCAAGGTATTTGACCTGGTCTTCGGACTCACACGGACTTCTGCATATACCACCAATACCGCTTCATGGCTTCTAGATATCTACATCAATGCCTACACCGGGAACAGGTTTGGTTATGCTATGGCAAAGGTTTTGCTTCTTTCCCTGGTATGCATCCTTCTCACCTGTGCACAGTACCTGGTTATGAAAAAACAGGAGGCAGCGAAATGATGAAAAACCGCCTTATACGTATCCTCTGTTCCCTGGTCATGGCAGTTCTTGCAATTGCCTTCTGTACACCCTTCCTGATCCTGCTGGTCAACAGCTTGAAAACAAACCCGGAAATCAGCAGGAATCCGTTCAATGTACCTGTTATCCCCACCCTCTCCCATTTCACCAAAGTATGGCGATCGATGGACTTCCCGGAAGTACTCTTACGCACCGTCCTCATCACCTGTGGATCTGTAGCCGGTATTGTTCTTATTGCATCCATGGCAGCATACGCCCTCCGGAAAACCAGGGTTCTATTCAGCCGACTTCTCTTTCCCTTCTTTGTTTTTTTACTCCTTATCCCTTTTCCATCCATTATGTTTCCCCTTGTACTCCTGGCCGGAAACCTCGGGCTGAACAATGTGGCGGGAGTCATACCCATCTATTGGGGGTTAGGCTGCCCCCTTGCCGTCCTTGTCTTTCATGGTTTTATAAAGGGAATACCCGGGGACTGCGAGGAAGCAGCAGCCCTGGACGGTGCCGGGGGTTTCCGGATCTTTTTTACGATTGTCCTGCCTGTTCTGAAACCTGCTGTCGTCATGGTCATTATCCTGAATGTTTTCCATATATGGAATGATTTCCTGCTGCCCCTGGTGATTCTGCCGCCGTACACGACACTCCAGCTGGCTCAATTCGGATTTTTCATTCAATCCCGGGGTACATGGGGACCTGCTGCAGCTTCCCTGGTATTGTCTTCACTGCCAATATTGATCTTTTTTATCGTGATTCAAAAGCAAATAGTAAAAAGCATTTATGCAGGGGCAATAAAGGGTGAATGATTTGCTTTATTTAAATATTCAACATGAACAGGTATGTGTAAGCTTTCAAATGCAGTTGTGCCATGAGTAACCTTTCTTTTACCCCGGTTTGGACCAGGAAGGAATGGTACAATGCATTTCTTGTTAACAAGTTTATATTTCCTAACCAGAGATTGTGACAGCATGCTTAATCTAATATGCTTTTTTATACACTGCGTATGGAAAAGTATAACTTCTTTAACAAATTGTATACTTTTTCATACTTTTTTATACATCCGGAATACACCAGCTTCCAATGAACTCACATGCCATCCATAGCTGCCCGGTATACACACTTTACTCCAAATGATGTCTCCATCCATAAGACCAATATAGATTCTTCCGGGTTTTTCATTCATGTCATTAAAGTTTCCATAAACGATTTTTCCCTCCTGCATGAATCCATTTGTCACAAAGTTTTTATCAATTACCTGATATTTCTTTATTAATTGGCCATTGGAAAAAGCGAGTTCCAGGGTATATACTTCCGGGATTTTCCCGGGAAAATTTGTTTCTAAAACATAGGTTCCGGAAGTCATTTTACAAGGCCGGGTTAATATGTTTTTTAATAATGATTTATCCAGTTGAATGAGATTTTCCATATATCCTGCAGGCTGATTGAAATGCTTCAGTAAATCGGTTTTCCCCTTTTCCTGGCCGATAAAAAATGTAATGGCAGCAACAAGAATTATTATAATAATATTAATTATTCGACATTTCATAGTTTTCCCTTTATTTCTGTCCGGGAATTTCGATATCTTCATATAAACAATAGATTACACCAATTTCGCAAATTTTACAATATCTTAAGACCTCGTGTAATTGAAATAAAACGTAAACATTTACCATTACAACAAATAGTTTTTGAAGCTTAGAAGCATTTATATAATAACTCTTTTTTGACGCAGATTTACGCCGATTTCCTAGCGCGGCCTACAGCCGCAACCAAACCTCCATTAAGATATGACGACAATATCTGGGCAACTTATCAAAGTGAATGGGCTACTGATATAATGTTTAGCAGTCCACGGCAATTAGAGAAAATCTATCCCCAATTGATTCGGGGAGCAATCACAACTTTCTCTACTAAAGATGTTATGAGATTTTTAGGGAAGAGAACCAGAGGCCATGGGTTCCATGGAGAAGTCGTAAGTACTTTACACAATAGACCCGAAGGAATTCGAATTAAGCATCAGGTAAAAAGGAATTCGGTAAAAATGTATAATAAACAAGGGCAAATTTTACGTGTAGAGACAACCATCAATGATCCAAGAGATTTTAAAGTATTACGACAAAAGCAAGGTGATGAATATGGGAAAAAAGAGTGGCTTAAAATGAGAAAAGGAATAGCAGACTTATATGCCAGGTCACGGGTATCAGATGCATCAAA
>JAFGQK010000037.1 GCA_016935735.1 Spirochaetales bacterium
CTTCTTCTTCATTCAGTGTTTTCCGTGTATTCAGTGGTTCTATTTTTTATGTCAAGTAGTTTTGCCTGTTTTCGAATTCCCCCCCTTTTTTTCTCTACAATTTGCTGTTTTTACGTTAAAATAATCCTTCTGTTTCTGCCCGGATAAGGTGGTTTCCCTGAACCAATCGGTAACACACTATCGGCCGCTTAAAAAAGCGGCCAATAGTGTTACCCTTGAAGCGCTGGTTACAAATCAGTTGGATAACGGTCTTCGTACACTTCTATCTCATGCATTGTCATATTTCCTGCTGCATCCCGGAGTTCAAGTTTTAGCATAAAGGTAGAATCCGGTCCGTTGCCGTCATAACTGAACGATTCACTATAGCCGGTGCCATTACAGAGTTTAAAATAACTGCCTGATTCCCATTTTTTATACCAGGTGTAGGTGTACGGGGATGTCCCGCCTTCTGCCCCGGCTGTCCAGGTTTTAATAATTTTAGGCTGCCCTTTCTGGGGGATTAATATCAACCGCGGACCATTGATTGTACAGGAAAGCGGCTTTGGAGCTTCATCATAAATGTTTCTGATACTCACAGGTTTTAGAACCCCTTTATAAATCCTTACATCGTCGATCCGGCCTGCAAAGAATTCGGACCAGTTCATGGTGCCAATACCTAACCGGGTGCCTGTATGGGGAGGGGAATGGCCATTATGATCCTCCTGTTTAATCAGGTTTCCGTCTAAATAAAGCCTCCAATACCTGCCGTCCCAGGTAGCAGTAACATGAGACCATTTCATAAGTGGTATTGTCTGATTGCTTGTTATTGTGTAATAGCTTGATCCTTGGGCAAAGTGTGCCTGCAATTTCCCTGTAGAATTAAGCTTAAGGACAAAATCACGATTCGGATACACCCTGGAAACTATAGTGTTACTCTGGTTATACGCAGTGGGATATATCCATGCAGTAAGGCTGAATGTGGGCATATCATTGAATGGGGAGTAGTTCTGAATCCTTATGTGATCATTAATCCCGTCCAGCAAGACGGCCTGTCCGATACAACCTGTTTCAAAGACCGGTCCGTTCATTGGGGTTCCGGTACAGTTGTTTCCACTTGAATCATTATAGTTGCCATCCAGTTTCCACCAGCCCATAAGTTCGGGCGGGGCTTCATCGTAGATACTCTTAATGCCTTCTTCGTTCCATGCGCCATCGTATACCCGGACATCATCGATTTTCCCGTCAAAGATTTCACCCCAGTTCATGGTCCCGATACCAAACAGCCGGCCTGTGTGAGGAGGTACAACGCCATTAAAATCCGCGACTTTAATTCCGCTCCCGTTTAAATAGAGTCTCCAGCAAAAGCCATCCCAGGTGGCAGCGACATGAGACCATGTGTTTAAAGGTATTGCATTGTCACTGTAAATGGCATAATACGATGCTCCATGAGCAAAGTGTGCCTGAAGCCTACCATCTGTTGTTATTTTAAATACAAAATCACGGTTCGGATTCACCTTGGCAATAATCGTCCTGCTGCCTGTTGATTCAGGATATATCCAGGCCGCAAGGGTGAATTGGAATAACTCATTAAAGGGAGAATAATCCGCGATTTGTATATAACTGTTACTCCCGTTCAGATTGACAGCCTGTTGAATCCTTCCTGTCGAAAAAGCAGGGTTGTTTACAGGGGTTCCTGTATAATTATTACCACTTGAATCATTATAATTACCATTCAGTTTCCACCAACCCATTAATACGGGTTTATTGTTAGAAACAATCTCGTGGTGGGTTAATTCAAACCACCGGTTTGTGTGTATAACCGGGTCATACATGTACACCCTGGACAACACCTTGATATCGACTCCTGTACTCGAAGCCGGCATTGTAATGGTTTTACTGCTTCCCGAGCCTAAATCCTGCCATGGACCGGTAGTCCCATTAGGATACATTGCGCTTGTATACCAGTTAAAGGATGGCTGGGATCCGCTCCAGTTCAGGACCTGGGCAGTATAGACTCCACTCTGACCGTCCATTAATTGATGCGGGCCATTTATTATGATTGTTTCGGATGATCCATCCTGATTATTATCTTTTGCATCCCATAATTCCGCTGCACCGGGATGAACAGTTATGTCATTATCGCACCAGTCGTTTCCGTGAAAAGCGATTGAATGGTAGCCGTCACCATCGATATCCGGATCGTGTTTATACCATTTAATCTCGATATTTGCGGAACGTTCCTCATTAGTCTGGGAATTTAAATATTCAAAAGGCGTTCCTGCCACATCATATCCCTTTACTCCGACGGTAATGCTTCCATTTATAGTCTTATCCTGGGCAATGCGTAAAACACCCTGGGAAAGCCCGTTTAACATGGATTCGGTCACCACAAACCGGACTGCGTAGGTATATTCGGGAAAATCACCCCGGCTTACAAGTTTGTATGCCAAATCCTCTACATTATACCACGTCATGGGATTGGCTGTTCCGAAGCTTACTTTAATTCCATACCAGTTTAAATCCGGCACAGGAATAAACAAATCATTATTTGCATCAACCGTCCTGAAGTAAAATGTTGCATTTATGAGCAGGCCATATTCGGAATAACTGACTCCGTCATAATATTTCGATCCCTGTTTGTAAATGGTAAAGTAATTGTTTACGTCCAGTTCAATCTGATCGCCGGGTTTTACCGGTTCATCAATAACAAGTATGCCATTGGAAGCGCTGCCGTTATCCGGGGTAATACCGATATTTATCGTCTGATCCGGATCCGGAAGGTCATTCTGGAAGTCGTCTTTAGTTAAAAAATAGATGCCGATAATATCCCCCTGGTAAAGGGCTGTTGTATCTACTGTAAAAGTAGTTGCTATATTCCGGGATCCATATGCATAGCCGATAATCCATCGTCCGTATTCATTCTGTTCATCCAGTGAAAGGGTGCTGTAATCCCTGTCTGCATGTTTAATAGTCCTGTGCATAATTCGTTTAATAATTCGTTCACCAGTAACAGGATGATAATCGAATTCCACTTCAGACCCATACATTTCAATCAACGCTTTTTCCAATGTCAGGGGACTGCCATCTTTTGTCCGGATCGCCACCTGCCGGACAGCAGGAGTATTTATATCACCATAATCAACTTTTACCCACATGGTTTTGGAGAGTGTTGAAGAAATACGGCCCCGCCAGTCGACAGAACCGTCGGGACTCTTTGCAAGGTAATCGCCGCTTATTTCGACATCGAACATATCGCCTCGTTTAAAAGCCCGTTCCATGTCATAGGTATTGATCCCTGTAAATTCAATAAACCGTGTAGCAGTATTATTTCCGGCCCCGGAGTAAAGGAGAATTTCGTCACTTAGCGTTTCTTCTGCAAAGATAATTTTAGTACCGTTTTCGGGATTGTACGAAACAGCATGCACCCGTATATTCGTAATCTTCAAATCGGCGGGGAAATGGCTTAAATTGGTAAATTTAAGCTGTGTTCTTACAAAACCGGCATACTCGTCCACAGTTATCTCATTCTTGCTTTTTCTTTCATAGTATTGTTCGATAAAATGTGTCATTTCATCTCTGGTCGTTTGATTCCACGTTTCGGTTCGTTTCAATTCAACACCGGCGTTAAAATTAAAGGGATTGGTCAATTTAAAAGACGAGTCATCATCTTTGGTTCCTCCTCCGAATATCCCGCCTATTCCCGCGGAGAAATTGGATTTTAATTCCGCGTTTGACGTCACCGTGTAATTCACTGTTTTTTCCGTTTTGTTGAACTCCTTTAGATAATCCGTGACTGTTTGGGTTGATGTAACCAGGATCTCGATCCCGGGTTCAATAGTTGCATCAAATTCCAGCCGGAGAGAAGGAATATCTGCAATAAACTCTCCAAACATCATCGGCGGCTGGTCTTCAGTGCCAATCCAGCCGTCCCCGTCATAATCTTCCTGTGCCTGGATTCCTGTCATGGCAACAAGAAGCAGAAAAAAGATCATCCACTTTCTTTTTTTCATAAAAACTCCTTTTTCATTTTACCTTTTCAAGGCATAAAATATGTATAAAGCTTAACAAGCTTTTTGAGACCTGAGTGTATACTTCTTACCGACCTGATTTGAGAGGGCTGTAAAAGACTCCCCTGGATACTTTTATTAAAATAGTAAATTAATTGGAAATAATTATATTGTAAAAATAATGACAACAACCTCATTCTTCTGTATTATTTTCTTTATTCGATTATCTGAAACTATAGCATAACGTTGGCTTTGCTCACAACCCAACTGATTATCTACACAGGTACTTTTAATTGTACTGGTCTATTTAACCTGGCGGTCAGGGTTTAAGCTATTTTGCGCAAAATAACTATATTATTTCCGATCCCGATATATGCCCGGATCGGAATAATCGTGTTATTTTAACAAGATCTTAAATCAAAATAGCATAGATATATAATTAATGCAAGTCCGGCTGGTTTTTTATTTTTTCTCTACAATTTGCTGTTTTTACGTTAAGATCTATAGAAGACGGCTGAAACAGGGGCTTGCCCGGATGGGAGTTCAGTCATAAAAAGGGCATTGTTTGCAAAACAGACTGGTGCCTGGGCACTTGTTATCTCCCCGGTATGAACAAGGTTTTGCCATTATCAGGGAACTTGCTGTTCATCCTTCTCTTCACCTGTGCCGGGAGGAGGTATTGAACCCGTCTGACATCAGGAAGATGAAAGAATTCTGCAAAACTGATGTCGCTTTTTTAATAATCGGCGGATTGTTTACTTCCGGGAAGAATCTTGTTAATACGTGCAGGGCAGTTAGAAGAAGTGTCACTGAATTCAATCAGATAAGAGATGGGCTTCCCGGGATAGCACCTTAACCTTAAACAGTATTCCAGGAAACCCATCTTTATACATTGTTCTTATAAACCGGATATATATTTATTTTTAGGATATTCTACCCTGTATTTAAACACAATACATGTCTCTTCTCCCGGATTTATCGTTTTTAACCATTCATAGAAGTCATTATCATTTTTCTTTAAGGAATCCGTATCTTTACGGTAATCCGGTTCAAGGAGAGTTATTTTCAGGTCCTTATCCTGCGACATGGGGAGTTGATCCCAGACAACGATTTCTATGGGAATATCTTTCTTATTTTGAATTGTTGTCTCGAAGTGATAGGTTATTTTATTGTGACTCTGAAATATTCCCGCTTCCTTTATTTCTTTGCGGACAAACTGATAAGTGACCGAAATGCTTTCATCAATTCCTAAAAAGGTCCAGAATTCTTCTCCGGGGGAAACATTATTAATAGATGAATTGGCAACAAAAGCGCCATCAAGAAATATCTTTGCCGTTCCCTTTAAAATAGGGAAACTGGTATCGTTTTTAATCTTTGTCTTTAAATATGCAAAGCTGGACAATTTGGGAACAGCGGAATACCGGAATGAAGCAGGAAATGATTCTTTAAAAACAGAAACCTTATGAGAATTATTATCACTGTTAATCGTATGTGAACCGGCAATATCAAACTGTACCGCGGTTGCCCCACTTTCCACCGTCGCATCTTGAATGACAATGGAGTCGGATGTTGACTCTCTTTTTTCCATGTACCCGGCATCCTCTGTTTCCATCATATTATACATCTGGTTCATTTCTCCTGTTGCCCCTCTATAACCATATTCTTCAGGGTCATAGAGGGTGAGATACCAGGGAATAAGGTCCGGCTGCTGTCCGCTTATATGGGGCACTGCGGTAGAAAGAACAAGATCCACATTCAACCAGTCTTCCCCGGTATTCTGCCTGACCATCCCGTTATATGAAAAATCCACCAATTTTTTACCGGAATCCACCCGGATATCATAATCCGGCACCCATGACGGACCATAGACAATATAACTTAATCCAATAGTAACCTCTGCCGGCTTTTCTGCCTGAAGAATAACAACTGCCTGATTCTTACTCTTTCCCCTCCCCTGTTTAAGGGTATTCAATTCCAGGGTTATTTTATTTTTTTCATTTTCAAGATTTCGTATCTGCCTGGTGAGATTCCTTGCCGTTTCATCCAGTGCTTCACGCTTACTGCTGTAAAACTCAATAATCTTCAGCCACTTTTCCGGATCCAACTCTGTTTTATCACCTTCTGTTTTTGTTGTAACATTCGTACTGATTTTTTCAAGGAATCGTTTTTCATCATTTGCCTGTTCTATTGCATCCCTTCTGTCCTCTATACTGTCCTGTATATCCCGGAGTTTATTATCAAGAGTATTGATCTTCTCATCCGGATAAGAATCATAATAGACAGTTGAAAATTCTATATCCTGGAGTATAACAGCCCGGCTTGCTTTAACCTGCAAGCTGCCGGGCTCAATGTTTTCCGGAAGAAAATCAAACATCAACCGGCTTTCTCCTTTTTCCAGGGCTATTGAAACTTCCCTTGATACAAGGGCCCTGTCCTTGTATACAATCACTCTTTTTATTTCTGAATCGACAACCGATTCTGATGCAAATATTACTCCCATAAAAAACATAAGTATGCTGGTAAAGACCATTATCCGTTTCATGTATACCTCCTGCAATTATCTGTTTATTCGCCTGTTTTTAATACGTAGAAACAGGAAAAACGTAACAGCAATTTCAAATGTATCAAACAATAATGAAAAGATTGTCATATGAATGTAAAAGATTTGTAAAAATATTTTTACAGGTTAATTGAAATAAAAGACGTTTGACTGATTATTTCAAAGATCACTTTCTTTTTATAAAAAAATCCAGTATTATTTGTCAGGGAAATTTTTATGAAACGGAGTTGATAGAAAAATACGATGTTACAGGATGATACCGGTGCATTACAAATAGCGCACACTATTAAAAAAAGAGGATATAAAGCATACTTTGTTGGCGGATGTGTAAGGGATTTCCTGCTTGGTATTGATTCAAAGGATATTGATATAGCGACTGATGCCCATCCTGACGAGGTGCAGAGGATATTTCCCTTTACTATATCTGTAGGAAAGCAATTTGGGGTGATTATTGTTATCAAGGGAAAAAGGCACTATGAAGTCGCCACGTTCAGGAAAGATGATACGTATATTGACGGAAGGCATCCCTCCGGGGTTCATTTTTCTACGGAAGAAGAAGATGTTTTACGAAGGGATTTTACCATAAACGGGCTCCTTTATGATCCTTTTCAGGACAGGATTATCGATTATGTCGGGGGGCAGGATGATCTGAAAAACGGAATTATCCGGACTATCGGGGAAGCGGTAAAAAGGTTCGATGAAGACAAACTCCGGTTGCTGCGTGGAGTGAGATTTGCTGCACGTTTGGGGTTTGCTATCGAAGATAAAACGTATTCTGCTATGAAAAGCATGGCTCATTGCATAGGCGAATGCAGTGCAGAGCGTATCCGGGATGAACTTATCTATATTTTAACAGGGAATAACCCGGCGCAAGGCCTGGATTTGCTGGAAAAAACAACACTCCTACACTATGTTCTCCCCGAGGTTGAAAGCTTAAAGAATGTGGAACAACCCCCGGCTTTTCATCCGGAAGGTGATGTTTTTACCCATACCTCTTTAATGCTTGCCAATATGAAGAATCCTTCCAAAGAACTTGCTTTTGCCGTATTACTCCATGATATTGGAAAACCCCTTACGTTCAAGATCGAAGACAGGATACGGTTCAATGGCCATGAAAAGACAGGGGTCGAGATTGCAGAAACTATTCTTACACGGCTAAAGTTTTCAAACGAAGAAAAAGAGAGGATTCTCGACATTGTCGGAAACCACATGAAGTTTATGTATGTGAAGAAAATGCGGATAAGCAGGCTGAAACGGTTCTTAAGAAAGCCCTTTTTCCATGAGCATCTGGAACTCCACCGGCTTGATTGTATAGCAAGTCATGGCGGATTGGATAATTATGATTTTTGTAAGCAGAAATATACCGAATTTTCACAGGAAGAAACACAGTTCAGGCCGGAACCCCTGGTCACGGGTAACACTCTTATCAGTATGGGTCTTACACCGGGGCCTGTTTTTAAGAAAATACTTACTGCACTTGAGGATCTACAGCTCGAAGGGAAAATAACCTCGAAAGAACAGGCAATACATTATGTCCGGGAAAACTTTCTTAAGAATGATTAAGAAGCTTTGCAATTGTCTCCCGGATTTCAGGAAGCCACTCTTCACTGTTTAAAATCATCGTTGCAGCTTCGTCCAATGGGCGGATATCCTTCTTGAACTCCCTTAAATAGGTATGATCAAAGCTGCTGCTATCAAGAAGGCGGGAAAAACGGATTATTTCACACTCTCTTCTTATCTCCCCGGGATAATCTGTTTTCTTCTTTTTATTTGAATAATGAAGAATTGAAAGAATCCTTTGATAATCAATATCAGCCGGAAGCTGTTTCTCTATATTATACTTTACCTTGATATTCAAAGAAGGAAATTCGCGGTAATGGATAGGATCAAGAAGAGCAATGTAAACCAGTGGCTCTATCGGCATTTTAAGAAGATGGGCAAAGGAAAGTGCCCAGAAAGCCCGGAATGTGCCGATATTCATTGTCCCTTTTAAGTGTTCCATATACTCAAGATCAATGGCGACTTTATCGACGATTTTGCTTATTTCATAGAAATAGGTAGCACCGATTTTTATTTTTTTTCGTATTTTCATAATTTTTTTATTCCATGGCTGTGCAATTTCAATGACCAGCTGTGGAAAATAATCATCGGTAAGGGTTTTTAACCCAACCAACGTGTAATACGAATACTTACCCAGGTTTTTCAAATACAGAGGGGGCATTTTCTCCGCATGAATAAGATTACTTACCCATGAATAGGTTTCTTCAGAAATTAATATATTCACCGATTCTTCCCGGCTTTCCAGCCTGGCTGCCAGTATAACTGCCCCACCCTGGCAGGTATAATCAAATCCGGATTCGTCCCCCACCATTGTCATGGATAACCGATCTATCTCCTGTTCCGGGTTAAGTTTTGAAGTACTTATACCATGACGGAGGCTGAACTTGAAATCTTCCATGGGGATATCCGTTCCGGTATTTTTCCTGTAAGCTTCAAGATTCTTCATTATTTTTGATTTTTCCGATTCAATATATTCAGGGAATTTAGCCGAGATATTTGCTGTGAGTTCTTTTATTTTCAAGGCAGAAAAGATCGCATCAAAGGGATGGATTTTACTTTCCTGGCACTCATCCTTTTTTATACCATAGATAGTAATAATCTGGTCACCATTAATTTTATCCCTGTATCCATGATACATTGTCGTAATAATATGACTTTTACTCAAAAACTCATTCATGATAAGGGAAGTTAACCGGTCGCCCATAATCATATTGATGATCGTGTAACCGACAACATCACAGAAATAATTCGTTGCACAGACCTCACCCAGCTGCATCTCACCTTTCGTAATAATTTCGGAAACCCCGGGGTTGAGTTTTTCAAATGTCTCTTTTAATTTTAGAGATTGGGCATGGATTTCTTCCTGCAACAGGGCTATCTGTGTATATTCATGAATAATCATAAGATAACCAAGCTTCCTGTCCCGTTTATCAGTAATCCATGAAATATTGATATAGAAAATGAATCTTTCCCCGGTGGATTTTATATAATTGACTTTTGTGTTTTCTAAAATCCTCTCATTCTTTGTAAAATATCCCTTTATTTTATCCATTCCTTCTTCATTAAAATCCCCTGTTTTAATTATCTCGAGCATATTCTGTATGACTTCACCTTCAAATGTCCGGCCGTCGAAAATATTTTTTATAAACCGGTTAGTTTTCAGAATAACTAAATCCCTTGCAAGAACAATAACCCCTTCATTCATCTGCTCAAATAGATCCCGCATAGCGGCGGGGAGGATATTGAGCATATTTAAGCCGAAAATTCCATACATGAAGAGAACGGCAGCAATAGACATCGAAATTGCTGTTGGATCGTATTTAAGGTTGATATTGATAAGCGGTAATATGACAATCTTTATGACATTGATAATTAATGGGGCAAAAATTCCCAGAAGAACAGCGATCTTTTTCTTTACATCCTGTTTATTCTTTGGATGAAATATCTTCACTCCTCCCAGAATCATCCCGGCTATGGTAATCACGTACGAAAACCAGGACAGCATATTGAATCCGATACCGGGAACCTCACTATCAATACCGACAGATTGATAAAACAAACCTCCATCAACTTTATTATGTAAGAGAAAAACGATTGCCAGGATTGGCATGATAATAGTGATACACAGGACAACACCAAAAAGTTTCTTCCGGTAAAAGGGGCTGTAGATATAGAAGAAGAGAAACAACATATACGGGACCCCTATCCACCCGAATATCTGGAGTTTCAGAAATAAAAGCCTGACTTCACTCCCATTATTCCTGAAACCTATTTCCAGTGCATACGTTATTCCCCAGTATGCAAGTGAAAGAAGAAACCCGACAAAGATCATGTTTTGAAGATTTCTCGGGTACCGGTATATGACATGGATTGCAAAAAGAAGCCCTATCCAGAACGTGCCGATAAGAAAAATAGAAGCAATATTTAAATCAAATGACAACATGTATAGTATAATTTTATCATAGAGGTGTGTATTTATCAATGGAATAAATTGAAAAAAAATAATAAATAGCGATTTTTAGCATTTTTATATTCATGTTTTCGATAAAGGTAATAAAAATATCGAATCATAAACCTCCCTTTTAAGGAACAAAAAATTCCCTTATTGAAATACCTTTTTCCCCATACCCGAAAAGAATCCATACCTGTGGAATAGAAGAATACTCTTTCTTAATAAACTCAGGATCATCTGCTGCATTTTTTACAGGGAATATTCCCGCGCCAAGACTGAAATTAAAATAAGAAGTAATCCTGAAGGTAAAAAGAATTCCGCCATAAAGACCGCTCTTTACAATAGAAGCAAGGGAATCCGGGAGTAAGGTATAGCAGTTGTACCCGGCCAATGCTTCAATATCAATAATGCAAAATGAATAATAACAATCCAGACCTGTTCTTAAATGATGTGGTCCCCGGGTTATAAAAACCTCGCCGTCGGCATACCCCTGCAATAAAAATTTCCATTGTATATTCCGGTAAATGTCGATTGCGATTCCTCCACGGAGAAGACCTGAAAACCGGTTTTCACTATAAGGCAAATTCACATGAGGATATGAAATAAAATCATGAAACCCGTTTTGAATTCCCTCACCCCCGGCATCCCCGGTAAACAGGAAACCGCCGCCAAATGTACAAAACCCGATTTGATAGAGTGGCATGCTGTAAAGGAGTGCTATTTTTACATAATCAAACCGGTACAATAATAACCTGGAAGTGATTCCTGCATAATCGATGCCGGTAATAAACCTGCGATAACTTCCCTTGAGAGTGCCACCGAATGAAAATTGATCGTCCGGGCCCCATGACCAGCCCTGTTTTGCCGCTTCATAGGGGCAGAGGATATTATCGTTAAAAATCCCGAACGAGACCGCGAGGTCTTCAAAAAGATACGGACTCATTTCCTGTTCTCCGGCAAAAACGGAAGAGGTAAATAAGAATAAGAATATGAATATAAAACAGAATGCTGTTTTCATCACTCTTCTTTAATAATCCATCATCTCTATGAAAAAATCAATACAAAAACTGCAAGTAGTAACAGTTATATATCTTGCAATTCATAGCAGAGAGAATAAAATTAGTTATATGAGTATAGATATCGTTTCAAGAATAAGCAGTTTTTTGGCATCAATTCCTTTCTGGGGATGGATACTGGCAGCAGGATTTATCCTGTTCTGTTTTGCAGCTATCATGGGAACCAGGGATACGAAAAAAATCGGCAGGCGGGCGTGTAAGATTATCAAGGGGATGGATACCCACTATAATGATTTTATTATGACGAAAATGAACAATACTATTATTGAAAAGGATTCAATCGTCATGAACAAAGAGGAACTTCTTACCTCCGCACTTACAGTGCTAAAACCGGAAATACAAAGCCTTATATCGCTCATCAATTCGACCCCGTATACAAATGTGGAAATTCGCTGTGATTCGCAATTTTTTAATAATATCGTCACTCTCTGCCAGGAACTCTTTATGGCCAGCAGGAAGAGTGAATCAAAAACATTGTCCGCCGGAGAAGAGGCAAGACTCTATTCAGGGATAAAAGATGCTGTTTTATCCGACCTTACGAAACGTATAGAACAATTATAGAACAGTTCCCTGTTATGAAGCACCATCCAGCACCATAAAATTATTCACCACGGAAGGGACATGAAAGAAACACGGAATACTAATAACAGTAAAGAATGGTTAAAAAGTATTACATCTAAAATTTAATGATGTAATTCACATACGCATTCTTTGGCCTGGTTTCATTTCCGCCTGCATTTTCCGTATAACTGTAACTGCCTCCATACCTGTCTGCACCATCAAAAGCATGTGAATTGTACTTATACTGATCTCTGTACCTGTGATTGTGGCTTTTAAACTCGTCTTCCTGTCTGCTTCCCACCAGATTACCTTTATTGCTTCCCGGTGCTGATTCACCTCTTTTTTCCGTATCAGGATCATTTCCTCCCGGTCCATTATCGATACCGTCTTTATCCGGTCCAGGGCTATCCACACCACGTAAAAACATACCACGAAGATCCGGGATATTAAATGTGTTACTTCCATCTCCTGTGCCCCAGGCGGTGCCGATTATTTCGAACAAATCAACATACGTGGTCCTGTTTATTGCCCGTCCGTCACAGATAATCCAGCCTTCCGGCACTTTATCCGCAGGGCCTGCAAAGGGAAGGATTGTTCCCAACGGCATGACCACACCGGTCTTATCAATATACCGTCCATGGGCTTTCACATTCCCGCCTATTTCCAGCTGTTCGGTTGCATCCTCCACTCCGATTCCCACGTTACCCGTGGGAAAGACATGCAGGGCATCCTGTGCATAGACGATAAGGATAAGGATGCAGAAACAGATAATTGTTACAGCGTTGGCTACGCCCACAACCCCAAATTAGAAAAGCAGGAAATACAATTTTACTGGCTATTACATTACTACCAGGAAGGTTCCGGCCAACGCAAGTGTTACGGGCTGAAAATCCTGGAATTTTACCAGGATTTTCACCCTGAGTAACACAGGGATTATTTTTTTCATTGAGTTTCCTCCTTATTGGGTTGGGATGACTGTCATTATGATGCGGCCGATTGTCCATTTATGAGCATTATAAAATCCAATAGTTCTGTCATTAATAACACACCCAAATGAGGTATTAAGTGTCGCCTCAATTAATGTAATATAATTTATATCTGTATTTCTAGTACCTTTCTCGTATACAACAGAATTAACTATCATGACATGTTGAAATGTTTTAGGAGTGTCTTCATAATAAATTATATCTCCAGGGATTACTTTATTAAGTTCTATTTTTTTACCACTATATTCATTTTTATCTATTATTTCCCATAAATTTTGCGGATCATAAAATTTTTGCCGAGCTCCTGCTACTGTAGCATTCCATTTCATCGGTTCCAACTTAGCCAAAATATATTGATACCCATTTTCCTGCTTATAACCGGCAGCCATAAACACAAAACCTACACAATCCACACCAGCAGATTTCGCTGAATAACTCCAGGGAGGATCTATTTTAGAATATTCTGCCTCTACATTAATGTGCTGTCCAGGAAAGCTATTTTCTATTTCAGTCGTATACATATTTTTTATTTCTTCCAGGAGGGTATCTTTTTGTTCTTTGGTAATTGTCTCCATTTTAATACAATATTTTATACCATCATCTTCTGTAACTTTTATTGTTGGTATTATTTCCCCTGGTATAGGAAAGGGATACCATTCAGACCAGAGTTCTCCTTCGATTTGATATCTCGTTGCAATATATTTTCGATATTCCCAAATCCAGCTTGCATATCCAGGTACGAATACACCGTTAATTAAATCATCATATTGGGGAAATTTTGGGCCTCCAGGTAAATATTCTTCCCAGGTATCTGGCGGCTCTTGTTTTTGTTGTGTTAATACATGTTCGTTATATGCTTGTGGCTCATCCTGATCACCTCTTGCGTATGCTACTGAGCCATAAATTATTTTGTTTGTCATAAGATCACTATCAAGGCGATGCCAGGTAAAAGGTTCCAATTCAATTATTTGCCCACCTTCCGAACCAGTATATCCGCTTGGTAATATATTCCAATCATTTTCACTATTACTCCAGGGATTAAGATCATTCCAGTCAACTTGACCTGAAGGGGTTCCATCGTTTGTATTTACCCTCTCATCTATATACAAATTCGCCCGCCACAAAAGCTTCTTATCGTACACAGCAACAAAATCCCCTTTTCCTACTGTGCCTTCTACAGCTGGATTACCAGACATGAAAAAACGTAACTGAAAATCATCACCGGGCATGGCGAACTCCAGGGCTTTAATACCAAAGTCAAGATATATTTTACTATTTTCCTCATAGCAAAGATAGTTCTTCGGAGGTTGTCCATCTACTGCAAGCCTTTTAACCATAAGTGCTCCCTTTCGCGGGGAGCCATTCTCTGTGAAAAATGAATCTTCGTTATTATAGGTATATGGATTATAATCCCTGCTGCCAAAGAGGGTTAAGAATTCATTTTCGTATGGTTCGTAAAACCTGTAATTATAATATTTCTCATATTTATCAACATGTTTATTTAAATCTGTTATTATTCTATCGCGATATCCACTCTTTTCAATTCTGGGTCGTAGAAATGTTGCGAGTTTCACCTCTGGTATATTTTCATCTTGCTGAGACTGCTGTAAATTATTTAACGTATACCATTTCTTTTTCAATAGACATATTTCGATTCCTTTGCCCCTGTTTGTATTTATATTATTCAGTGTATTATTATTAAAATCATTATCAAAATTGTCAAAATTGGGATCAACAGGGGGAAGAAACGAAATAGAGAGATCATTAAGTGTAATATCTTTGTTATCTTCGCTTTTAGGATTTATGATGATCCGGACATATTCAAGCATTTCTGTTTCGTCTGTATTGGGAATCCAGTGATTTTTATATTCCAGTTCTTTTTTATTTTTATCATCCGGATCAGGGGTGAGTCCTGGCTTTATAACCGAAGTTGCGTACTCATCATCCGGGAGTTCAAGGTGGCATTCAAGGTGGTGGGGGTATTCCTGGACACATTCCCACGGGTCTTTTTCTTTACGCTGGGTAAGGTCTTCTATTTTTTTGCATTTTTCTTTTTTTACTTTTAAAAATCTTCTTATCTGGTATTGAAAAGGGTCATATGCAAATTTCCCAAATCCATTTTCATTTCCCCACCTGCCAAGGGTTGTCATCTGAAAATTACGGTTTACACTGATAAGATAGATTTTATCCATTGACATTTCTAACGAGTCGTTATCATTTATCTCATCAACAAGAACAACTATTCCCACATGGATTTCATCATCTTTGAAACCGGCTATATATCCAGTAACCATATAGGGGATAGTATTAAAATTATAATTATATTTTATCAGTATATCTCCCGGACGTATATCTTTCATATCAGGAACAATAATAGTATTTTTCTCAAAATCACTGATGGTAAACCGGTAATCTCCATTTAAATATGACGCATTTATTCCATTTTTATTAAAAGGATAAAAAACAGGCTGATATTTATAATTTACATTTCCCTCATATTCAAGCCCTGCTGTCAGGGAAGAAAAATTAAAATACTCATCCAAATTATCGCCTGAATCAATATTAAATAAATTAACAACACCTAATGTCGAGTCATCTTTATTGTTAAGAATGCAATTTACATTTAACATTGATAATACCCCACAGACTATACCAATAGAATCAACACCTGTAATTTTATCCGGATAATAGAGACTGTTTGTGTTATTACAATAGCCACTTTTCATATTTATATTTGAACCGGGTAAAAACGGTTTACAGTGCAGCTGTAGATTATTATACGTATCATTACCATCTTTTTTCCAATCAGAAACCATTTCTTTATATGGTTCCCCATCAATACTGTATGTAAAAATCTGTCCGGTCACAATAGCCTTCTTAAAAATGGTGTGTAAAACATCAAGTTCATTAACGTATCCATTATACAGTGCATTATTTTGTATTTCCATAAAAATACCAGCAGAAGTATTATCTGATTGATTAAGCAAATCTTTCTTCTTTTCTTCATTTACCGATAAGTTCTGTATATATTTTCCTCTTGCCTGACTTTGTTTCCGCATTTTAAAGTTAAAAGTCCTTGGACTATCTATACCTCCCGCTACATATGGTATAGGATTTCCCAGTAATCGATTATTATTATTATCATAATTAAATGGAGTAGTAAGTATTCCTTCTGAAATTAACTTATCAATTATATTTTTATTTTCTTCATAGATTTTATAGCTTTCATAAAAGCAATTAGAATCGGTAACAATAAATTCTTTGAAATAATTTGTTGGCC